>BQJM01000011.1 GCA_021604705.1 marine bacterium B5-7
ACTTGGTAACGATGCAACATCGCTAAAAAATCAATATGCAAATGACAAAGGCTTATTCCAAGGGCAATATCAATCAGATAAAGCCTTGGTGAATAGCCAATTAAAAGGTGATAAGGGTAGTTTGACGACACAACTTCAGAAGAATCAAACAGCATTAAATAGCCGCTTAAATTCGGATGAAAAATCGATTACAGCAAATCAAACCCAAACAGAAAAACTCAATACGCAATTACAAGGTGCAGAACAAGCGTTCGGTACACAAATGGGTAGTGATGCGCAGGCCTTGAAAACGCAGTACGGTAATATTAAAGGTGTGGTGAATGGGCAATATAATACCGACAAACAATATGTGGGTAGTGTGGTTCATCAAGATCAACAGGCATTAAACACGCAGCTTCAAAGTGATAAGACCCAGTTAAATACGCGCTTGAATAATGATGAGCAATCAATGTCGCTTGATAAAACGCAAGCAGAAGCATTCCGCAGCAACGTACAGGGCGCTGAAAAAGCATTTGGTACACAATTGCAGGGTGATGCGCAGACACTGGCGACCCAGTATCAAAATGATAAGGGCTTAGTTCAAGACGAATATAAAGCCGACAAGCTCTTTGCTAATAATCAATATCAGCAAGATAAAGGTGCCCTCAGCAGCCAAGAAAAAAATGATGAAATACTATTAAACAACCGTTTCAATGCGGATGAAAAAGCGATCACGGGTAATCAAACTCAGAACCAAGCCTTACGTGACCAGGCGCAGGAGGCAGAAAAGTATTTTGATGCACAGTTAGGTGATGCATCTCAAACGGCTACGAAGCAATATAAAGAGGATCAAAGTTTCCTTAAGGTTGAAATGCAGGGAGACAGAAATGTCTTGAGCAAGCAGTATCAAACAGACAAAAGCCGTGTGCAGGGTGCGCTTCAAGGTGATCAGATGATGCTAAATAGTCGCTTAACGAAAGATGAGCAAGCGATTTCTGGTGATGCGAATCAAACCCAGGCATTGCGTCAGATGGTACAAGAGGAAGAGCAATCCTTCGGCACACAATTGAAAGGTGATGCGAAATACGTAGGAAAGCAATACAAAGAAGACCAAGGTGTTGTAAAAGAAGAAGCAAAAGCAGATAAGCTGTTGGTAAATAGTCAGTACAGGAAAGACCAGGGTGGCTTAAACAAACAATTAAGCAATGATAAAGCCTTGCTTAACAACCGTTTCAATAAAGATGAAGGTGCGATTTCTGGCAATGCCACCGCTGAAAAGAATCTTAACCAGAATAGCGCAAGAAGCCTTTGGGTTGCGCATGTGAGACAGAGTCTCAATACCATTATCAATAATTTGAATGAAATTAAACGTGTGAAACAAGATATTCACGCAGATAACCACTTATCTCCTACGCATGAGGCGAGCTTACAGCGAGCATTTTCTAAAATAGGCGTTACTTCTCAGCAGCAGGCGATTAAATTGATTGGGACACTCAAACGATTGCAAGAAGGTGGTCAACTTGGCAATGCTGAGTTGGTGGCGACCTTGGATAATTTGGCGCAGTTGAAGCATTACAATGCAGCAGTGGGCGCTGCGGTTCAGCGTACAAGGAAAGCAGTCTCTCATGCCCAGGCAGAGAAGCATGACAACCATGTGATGGATACAAACCAAGTCAATACAGACAGCAAGGGCTCAGAGTTATTACGTGATGATGGAAAATCCGATTTGGTGCGTGACTATAGTGCGCATACACCTTTAAGTGCACGTGAAGCGGTGACTTTACGCGGTTACTCTGATGCCTTGAATAAATACCATCATAAAAATAAATAAGCCGTATTTATTTAAACCGGATTATCAATATCTACAAACGTATGTTGTAAGTTGAACTGTTTTTTAAGATGTTCGCCGAGTACCTGCACCCCAAACTGTTCCGTCGCATGATGACCTGCCGCGAAGAAGTGTATGCCACGCTCGCGGGCAACGTGGGTGGTGCGTTCAGAGGCTTCACCCGTAATAAACGCATCCATCCCAGCATCAGCCGCCAATGCTAAATAATCTTGTCCTGCCCCCGTACACCAAGCGATACGCTGAATAGGCTGGTCTGAACCGGTAATATGTAGTGGGGTGCGCCCCAGTGCCTTTGTTATCACATCATTTAATGCCTCAGCTGCTAGCGGTGCGGGCAATTGTCCTGTGAGTATTAAATCAGGTCCCTTGCCGGTTGCAATCGATCCATCAATGCGAATATTCAATTGTTTCGCAAGTTGTGCATTGTTGCCTAACTCGGGTGCGGTATCGAGTGGTAAGTGGTAAGCAAGCAGATTGATGTTGTGTTCTAACAAGAGGGCAATACGTTCACGTTTCATGTCGACTAAACAAGGATTCTCACCGGACCAGAAATAACCGTGATGCACCAATAAAGTATCTGCATCCAAGTCGATGGCTTTTTCAATCAATGCACGACAAGCCGTGACACCAGTGACAATATGCTTAACCTCTTTGAGGCCTGCAACTTGCAGACCATTGGGGCAGTAATCTTGGTGCGCTTCTACGTTTAAGAGAGAAGCGCAATGATCGAGTAGTATCTGGCGATCTATCATTCTAGTACCATATAAAAAGATCCGCCTGCACGTAACACGCGCAACAGCAGGCTTTTGGTGTGTTTACGCGCAATATCATCTAGTGCTTGTAAGTCAGCGATAGGCTGATGATTTACTTCTATGATGACATCGCCTGGTCGTAAACTGGGTTGCGAATGCCATGCGGGGCTATTCTCATTAATGTTAAGGATCTGGACGCCAGTGATAATGCCATGTCCACTGATTTGGCTTTTGAAGTTACGCAAATCCATGCCGGCAAACAAGTGATTATGTTTCTCGATAAGTTTGGTTACCTCATGAGGATCTGCGACATGCAGCGTGACATGTTTCACTTTCCCTTTGCGATGGATGGTAATTGATAGCTTGTCGCCAATGCGGTGTAGACCAATGGCATTACGCACACCAGAAGCGGTTTCAATGGTGTCATTATCTACTGCAGTGATAATATCACCAGCTTGAAGGTCTGCTTTAGCGGCTGGGGTGTCGGGTGAGATATCGGTAACTAAAGCACCTTTTATGTTACTTAGCTTAAATGCATCTGCTAAAGCCGGCGTGAGGTTTTGTACCATAACACCTAACATGCCACGATTCACATGACCGTACTTGATCAATTGCGTCATCACGCTGTGCGCCATGTTGACCGGAATCGCAAAACCAATACCCACACTGCCGCCATCGGGCGTCAGGATAGCGGTATTAATGCCGACAAGATTCCCTGATAAATCTACTAAGGCACCACCAGAGTTACCTGAATTAATGGCTGCATCAGTTTGAATAAAGTTTTCAAATCCTTCAATGCCAAGATTAGCGCGCTGCAAGCCACTGACAATACCCGAGGTAACACTATGATTTAAACCAAACGGGTTACCAATGGCGACGACAAAATCACCCACTTGCAAATGTGCGGAATTACCTAAGTTTAAAGCATGTAAATGATGCGCTTGAATTTGTAAAACTGCGATGTCGGAACCCGTATCGCTGCCAATCAGTTTTGCAATAAAACGACGACCATCATTGAGTGTGACGGTAATCAGCTTGGCATCATGGACGACATGTGCGTTGGTGATGATGTATCCTTTTTTTGTATCAAGAATCACACCTGAGCCTGCGCTCATGAATTTTTCAGCGGCTTTGGGCGGCTCTGGTCCGCGTTGCGGATGTGTTTGGTGTAGTTGAGGATGCTGAGGCGGCAAGTCACCTTGTGCGACGATGTTGACGATAGCAGGTAAAACTTTCGTCAGCATGGGGGCTAAGCTTGGCATGGCTTTGCCATCTAGGCTTTGCGGTAAATGGTTGGCGATAGTGAGCTGAGATAGTATGAGCATCAGTAACATGGACGTTAGACGGGATAAAAGGCGCATGAAGTGTTTCCTTGCTAGACAATAGGCGTTTTCTCAGACTACGTGAGCCCCTCCTAAAGGTCAAGATGATAGCATTTATGGCCATTTTTTTGGTACAATGGCAGCATTATGTCTATGAGAGTCATTCCTATGAATTTGAATTTTTTACCTTTTGAGCAACCGATTGCTGAGTTACAGGCGAAAATAGAAGAATTGCGTCATGTTGGTGGTGGTAGTGATCTGAATATTACCAAAGAAATTGAGCAGCTTGAGCAAAAAACGTCGTCATTGACCGAATCAATTTTTCAGGACTTGTCGCGTTGGCAAACGGTACAGGTTGCTAGGCATCCTCAGCGTTTGTATACAGCAGATTACATTGAGCGTGTTTTCACAGACTTTGATGAATTAAAAGGTGATCGCCACTATGCGGATGATCCCGCTATCATCGGCGGTATCGCACGTTTAGAAGGTGAGCCTGTGATGGTTATTGGCCAGCAAAAGGGGCGTGACACAAAAGAACGTTTACACCATAACTTTGGTATGCCATGTCCGGAAGGTTATCGTAAAGCATTACGACTAATGGAGATGGCGGAACGATTTAAATTACCCATTTTTACTTTGATTGATACAGCAGGTGCTTATCCTGGCGTGGGGGCAGAGGAACGTAATCAAAGTGAAGCGATTGCAAAAAATTTACAGGTTATGGCGCGCTTGCGCACACCGATAGTTTGCACGGTGATTGGTGAAGGAGGATCCGGTGGTGCGTTAGCGATTGGCGTTGGCGATCATGTGCAAATGCTAAAATACAGCATTTATTCAGTGATTTCTCCCGAGGGTTGTGCCACGATTCTGTGGAAAAGTGCAGAAAAAGCAAGTGATGCAGCGGAAGCGTTAAAGCTTACGGCGCAAGATGCATTGTCCTTAGGTTTGATTGATGAAATCATTGATGAGCCACTGGGCGGCGCACATCGTGATTGGAAGAAAATGGCCGATACCCTTAAGTTGCATTTAAGCAATCAATTATTAACCATGAAAAAAATCCCTCTCGATACCTTGTTAGAACAACGTTATGAAAAATTATTAAAACATGGTCAAAGTGCGGATTAAACTCATGACGAAACACATTCATATTCTCGGGATCTGCGGCACTTTTATGGCTGGCGTTGCGCAGCTTGCTAAAGCACAAGGATTTATTGTTAGTGGTTCTGATGAAAATGTTTATCCCCCCATGAGTACGCAATTAGAAAATGCAGGCATACAATTACAGCAAGGTTACGATCCTGCGCAACTTGTTGATAGCATTGATACGGTGATTGTGGGGAATGTCATTTCGCGTGGGAATGTGGCGCTTGAGGCTGCATTGAATCGTAAAATGTCAGTTATTTCAGGTCCGCAGTGGTTGTATGAAAATATTTTACGCGACCAACATGTGCTGGCGGTGGTGGGTACGCATGGGAAAACGACAACGAGTAGTATGTTGGCATGGATTCTAGAACATGCAGGGCTAGAACCCGGCTTTTTAATTGGTGGTGTTCCTGAAAACTTTGGCTACTCGGCACGTATTGGCGCCGGAAAATATTTTGTGATCGAAGCAGACGAATACGACAGTGCGTTCTTCGATAAACGTTCCAAGTGTGTGCATTACCATCCGGATACTTTGATCTTAAATAATTTAGAATTTGATCATGCGGATATTTTTGATGATTTAGCGGCGATTCAAAAACAATTACATCATTGTGTGCGCACCGTACCGAGCGAAGGTCATATTGTGCAGTCGCTAGATGATCGTAATTTAAAAGCCGTCATCGATATGGGGTGCTGGACGCCAGTTTCTACTTTCAGTGAGACGCAAGCTGCGGATTGGTCTTGTGTCATGAAGCAAGCGGATGGACAAGTTTTTGATGTGCTCCATGAGGGGAAAGCCTATCCAGTACAATGGCCGCTGATGGGACAACATAACGTGCATAATGCGATAGCCGCTGTTGCTGCGGCGTATCACGTTGGGGTCTCCCCAGCTGTTGCGTGCGCAGGTTTATCAACATTTAAAAATGTGAAGCGTCGCATGGAAATCCGAGAAGTCATTAATGACATAACAATTTACGATGATTTTGCACACCATCCGACTGCGATTGAGACAACGCTTGCGGGACTGCGAGCACATGTGGGGAATGCACGTATTCTTGCTGTTTTGGAGTTAGGCTCTTATACCATGCGAAACAATGTGCATGAAGAAAAAACCTTTGCTGCATTGCAAGCGGCTGATCATGTTTTTATTTTGCAGCCAAACGCATGGCAGGCAGAGCAATATGCTGATTCGATTGGTAAGCCGATGCAAGTGGCGGACTCTGTGGATGCTTTAATTGCTGCAATTGTCGAAGAGGCAAAGCCACACGATCAGCTTTTAGTGATGAGTAACACAGGTTTCCAAGGTTTTTATGATAAGCTTTCCCGTGCACTGCATCATCGACAGGAATCAGTATGATAAACCATCACGCTCCGATTTTTTATCATATTTGTTTGGCCATTGTTACCACGGTTGTTTGTTTAGTTGTGGGGCTTCAAGCCTTGTTATTAGGTTTTCAAGAATATCGTTTGCGCCACAAGAAAAATTTGCATCGTTTTGTTTTTCTCCCCTCTTTGCAAAGTTTAGAGCGAAGTTTGTTTTGTTTAATCTGGGTGGGCTTTGTGTTGCTGAGTATTTTGTTGCTTAGTAGCATGGCATTAATGCAACCGAGTTGGTCGCTGGCAGCTTTACAAAAAGCGGTGTCTGCGTGTATTGCTTGGGGTGTTTTTCTTGTTTTGCTGCTTGGGCGGTATCGTTCAGGATGGCGTGGACAAACGGTGGTACATTGGTCGATTGTTGGTGTTTCTGCCTTGGTTTTAGGGTACTTCCTCAGTAGTATCATTCTATGATGCAACAAATTTCTGTTAACACCTTATTTATCATTTTAATCGCATTGATTGTGTTATCGGCATTTTTTTCGAGTGCCGAAACTGGCATGATGGCGTTAAATCGTTATCGTTTGCGACATCTCGCGAAGAATCAACATCGACGCGCAGCATTGGTGATGAAACTATTAAAAACCCCCGATCGTTTGTTGAGTACGATTCTAATTGGCAACACGTTTGCTAATATTTTAGCATCTGCCGTTGCAACGATGTTGGCTGTTAAGGTGTGGGGTGAGGTGGGTATTTTACTTGCGACCGTATTGCTCACTTTTTTTGTTTTAATTTTTGCAGAAATTGCACCAAAAACCTTGGCCGCGTTTCATCCGCAACGTGTTGCATTTTTTGCGGCATGGCCTTTGTTCTTTATCATGAAAATATTTCATCCTATTATTTTAATAGCGACGAAAATAGCAAAAGGCTTGCTGTGGTTGTTTGGTGTACGTCATGATCAGCAGCGTTCAGATGCATTGAGCCATGAAGAACTGCGCACACTGGTGCGTGAATCGGGCGGTCGATTGTCTAGCGAGCACTTAAACATGCTGCTAGGTGTTTTGGAGCTTGATCAAGTGACTGTCGAAGATATTATGGTTCCTCGTAGTGAAATGATAGGCATTGATTTAGGTGATGATTGGGATGCGATTTTGTACCAATTGACGCATGCCACACATACACGCTTACCCATTTATACGGATAATACAGATAACATTGAAGGCATATTACATTTGCGTGCTGCACTCAATTTATTAGCACAGGAAAATTTGAATAAGGACACTTTGCTAACTATTGCGGAAGTCCCTTATTTTATCCCTGAAATGACGTCGCTGAATCAACAATTAAAAGCCTTCCGAGAAAATAAACGGCGTTTAGGTTTGGTCGTTGATGAATATGGCGAATTGCAAGGCATGATTACCTTGGAAGATTTGCTGGAAGAAATTGTTGGGGAATTTACGACGGATGTATCCGACACGATCGCAGATGTGCATGCACAAGCTGATGGTAGTTATCTGGTGGATTGCTCGATTACTTTGCGAGAATTAAAACGTACAACGGGTATTGCTTTACCACAGAATGGTCCTAAAACCTTAAGTGGTTTAATTATTGAGTACCTAGAAGAAATACCAACGGCAGGCACCGGTTTACGTTTAGCGGGTTATCCGATGGAAATTGTGAAAGTGCAGGATAACATGATTAAAACAGCACGTTTATATGCGATAGCGCAATCAACGCAGCAATAATATCGCCACAACAGGTCGTCCATCCACGGCTAATAAATTATACGTTCGACATGCGGCAGCCGTTGTCATGACTTCTACGCCAATGCCGTGTTGCATGAGCAAGGCTGTGGTCGCAGGATCCAATGGCCGATGTTCACGGCCCGTACCAATTAATAGCAAAGCGGGTCGCGAAGCGATAATAGGTGCTAAGCTTTCTTCATTGATTTTATCAATGGAGGATGCGGGCCATTCAGTGACATGTATTTCTGTTAAGTGCAGGCAGTGTGTATGGCGGATGCCATCAATTGTGATGCTGCTATCATCTGCTGCCTGAATATAAAGGCGATCGCTGGGTTTATCTTGTGTTAGTTCCATGGTTTGCTAGTATAGCGACTACTATGGATATTACTACACCTCACCAGCGCATTGTGCGCCGTCAAACCAATAAGCAAGCTGCATTGTCTGATGACATGCCGGCCTTGTTGCAGCGTATTTATCAACATCGCGGCGTGACAAGTTGTGATGTGTTAGAAAAAGGCCTGCAAGGTTTGCATGACTTTCGTTTGTTAGCAGGCATCGACACAGCGACCCAATGTTTATTTGTGGCGCTGCAGCAACAACAGCGTGTCTTAATTGTTGGAGACTTTGATGCAGATGGTGCAACGAGTACCGCACTGGCAGTGTCGGCTTTACGTTGTTATGGGTTTAAGCAGGTTGATTATTTGGTGCCGAACCGTTTTGAGTTTGGTTATGGTTTAACACCAGAGATTGTTGCATTGGCGATTGAAAAATTTCAACCGCAATTAATTATCACGGTTGATAATGGCATTGCGAGTATGGCGGGTGTTGACGCCGCAAATGCAGCGGGCATTCATGTTTTGATTACCGATCACCATTTGCCGGGCGATACCTCGCCTGCAGCGAAAGCTATTGTTAACCCTAATCAACATGGTGACACTTTCCCCAGTAAAAATCTCGCGGGCGTTGGTGTCATCTTTTATGTGATGTTGGCATTCAGACATTTCTTGCGAGAAAAAAATTGGTTTGCCGAAAATAATCTTGCAGAACCTAACATGGCGCAGTTTCTAGATTTGGTGGCCTTGGGCACCGTGGCTGATGTGGTACCACTGGATAAAAACAACCGGATTCTTGTGCATCAAGGGATACAGCGCATCCGCGCAGGAAAATGTCGTGCGGGGATTCAAGCTTTGTTGGCGGTAGCAAAACGTGAACCGCAATATCTGGTTGCGACGGATTTAGGCTTTGCTGTTGGCCCCCGTTTAAATGCGGCAGGGCGCTTAGATGATATGTCGATTGGGATTGAATGTTTGTTAAGTACCTTGCCCGCACAAGCGAGTGCATTGGCGACGACATTAGATGACCTCAATCGACAGCGTCGCGATATTGAAGCGGATATGAAGCTGCAAGCGTTTGAAGCGATTCAATCACTTTCTTTAGATGGCGAGATGCCATTAGGCTTGGTATTGTTTGATGCCAAGTGGCATCAGGGCGTGATTGGTATTTTAGCCGGACGCTTAAAAGACAAATATCATCGCCCTGTGATTGCTTTTGCCAAAGTGGATGGTGGCATGCTAAAAGGTTCCGCGCGCTCTGTGCAAGGGGTACATATTCGTGATGTGTTAGATGAAATCGCGACACAAAATCCAGGCTTAATTGATAAATTTGGTGGTCATGCCATGGCGGCGGGCTTATCGATCGAAGAAAAGCATCTCTCTGCTTTTAAAAAAGCATTTGATGGGGTTGTGAGGAAACAGATTCAGCCTGATGTGTTAAAAGGGCAGATTGTGTCGGATGGCGAATTGCTTGAGGAGGAATTTTCCTTAGCAACGGCAGAATTACTACGAACAGCAGAGCCCTGGGGGCAAGGTTTTCCGGAACCTTTGTTTGATGGACGCTTTCGTATTTTAGATCAGCGCTTAGTGGGTAATCATCATTTGAAAATGGTCTTGCAACCGGCTGATTCATCACAACAATTGGATGCAATTGCTTTTTTTGTAGATACCGAACAATGGCCGAATGCGCAATGTGAATGGGTACATGTTGCGTATCGTCTTGACGTGAATCGTTTTCGCGGCGTGCAATCTGTGCAGCTCCGTGTTGAGTGGATGGACCTGTCATCCCGCGTTTGACGCGGGACCTCCATCTACTGCTGCCTCGGTTTCAATTCGGGGCCTCTTCTTTCTGTTGATTCGGCTGATAAGCTTTGGTGCAGTGGCGCTATTAGATCACACCATTTATCTTGCAAGTTATATTGCTTAACAAAATCAAGCCAACGTTGCTTTAATTGCTGATGTTTGTCATTGCTTGGTTCCGGCTGCCAATCTTCTTTGTCAATAAACTCACGTGTTTTAATATATAAACAAATGACATGATCCGACGTTAAAGAGTGAAATTTTTCTAGGGCGTCATTTGAAATGTGCGCGCCGGGTAACAGCTTGATACATTTATTCAGTAATTCAAAATTAAATTTGTGTGATTGACCTTGCAGTTCACCAGAGGGACGTCGCATAGCATATCGATTTCTTCTGCTGTTCTCACTGTCATGATCTTCATCAGCAATTAGTTGTTGAGCAGCGAGTGTTACAAGTGCATCTAGTAGAAAGGTTTGATCACCAGCCGTGAGAACATCAGGATGGACTAAGCGTTCAACTAATCTCCCTGGGTTCTCCCTAAGTATATGCTGATCAGGCTTTTTGGTCACGCCACGATAGCTGTAATAATTTTTTTCTGAATACATATCTTCTACGAATAAGCGCAGAGCGTTTAGAAAGCGTTTACCCTTATTATCAACACAGCCTTCCCGTAGGCTAACAGCACGAGAAGCTAGTAGCATTCGCATTTGTTCGGCCCGACTCATATACAGCTCTTGATCAGAAACGCTGCATATTCGGGGGTTATTATAGTAAAGCCAAGCCATCATGGTTTTTACTACATTAAGCTCTTGCTTAGCCATTGCGAATAGTAATTGCCAAAATGTTTCGCGTGCTTGTACCATGCTGGGGGACTGGGTTGGGCTTGATCTTTCTAAGAGAGAATAAAAGAAAGAAAACATTGATGCTTTTTGGAGGGGCTGTGCTGCATCAGAAAATAAATTTTCTTTTGCCCACTTAAATAATGTTAATAAGCCTGTGTATTGCGTGTCGTCAGTCAGTAGCTCAGCAAACGTATTGAGTTGTTTGAGCTGCTTATTTTCTATGATTGCTTTCGCTAATGTTGCTAATTGCTCAGGAGATAGCTGCACTTTGAGGTGCTTGTGCAATCGCTGGAACAATACCTGATCGTCCGCTAAGACGCTGCGTAGCAGTTGTGACTGTAAGCCCTCATTGATTCGCACTTGTTCTCGACCTTCAGACGTGGCAAGCGTTGTTTCAGCGTTATAGCACACGAGGGTGGTATGATGTTCTTTTGAAAAAGCTGCTTCCGCGTTTGGAGCAGCCTCAGCTGTTGCCATTAACTCTGTCTCAATAGCCTTGGTAAGTGTGAACAAATCTTCACGCAAATAAGCCATGATATTGTTAATTCTATGTAACATGTCTTCTGTTCGGAGGACCTTCTCGGAGGATAGTGTGGTTTCAATAGGGATGGATAAAGAGCATGTCTTGCCAATTTCTTGAATTGTGCAGCGAATACTCCAGTTATGGAATACTGCAGTGAGTTTTTTTATGAAACCTTGAGCCAGCTGCAAGACAAGAGAGGATTGTATCTCGTCAGTTAGCGTGTTAGGCACAGTAAATTGAAGTGATACGCTGTCTCTTTGTACTTCAGATAAATGAATGCAGTCATTCAGCTCATGGGGGATCTGCTGGCGCAAGAAATCCAAGAGAGTGGGGCGCGATTCTGCTGTGACGCTAGGCACGTCGGTTGACTGCATGGCAGGCAAGGTACGAAAAAGCGCATACGGTAATTGATCATCGAAGATAATGAGGCGTTTACCGCGTCGTGCGATAGCGTAGGGATGAAATTTTATCATGTCCAAGAGCGTCGTTAATGCACGCTCTAGATCTTTCATACAACTGAACTGAATGTCTAGGTGGCCTCGACGTGCGAGTGTCGTATCCATGACCTCTGCATCACAACCTAAATCAAATTCTAATTTTCGGCGGACATAAGCGCGATTACTACGGGTATTTTTTACCCATCCATCAATGGCCTTTTCAAATAGGGTGACGTGATGTGCATCCTCTCCATTGCGTGTATGAGAGTAGATGTCTCGCTGATTATTATAATCCGCAAATGTTTGGGTGGTGTTGTCAATAAATCCACGAGGTATCTGTACTGCATAATTTGAAAGATTATGAAAGCTAAGATGATAATGAGACATGGTGCCTTCTTTTGGGGGGATATAGCCGGCATATTCTTGCGGTAATGCTTGAGGATGCTTATCTGTCACAGTTGTGGCGCCTAACTTTTCTTGAAGGAGCCTCTTATTGTCTGCAGTGTGTGCTTCGAGTGCTCGTGCTTGACTCACCGTGGGTAACATCAATGATTCAAAATGGGCAGTGTGGGTGCCCTTATCGCTGTTCAAATCAAGACTCATCGATTCAAGACGATGCCAAAATTCTTTCATTTGTGTTTCTGTAAAATCAGGGCTTTGGCCAAATGCAGCGACAACGGCCTTGGCCTTGGTTAAATTTTCACTCCAACCAAGTGCATCAACGAGTACACTTTCCTCTGTTTCTGTATCGACAATTTCTAGTAAATAACTAACATATTTATACCGAATGCCCTTGGCATCGCGCGCAGTGCTATAATCTTCGGACAATGAGTTCTGCGATCCATTGCCCAGTATCAATTCGAATAGTGCATGAGGTACGCGTACGTCAAATTGTGTGCCACCGTACCCTCCCCATTGATTCATACGATAGTGAATCTTGTTAGCATTCAGTACGGCTTTAATGAATGCGCGGGGTGGTAACCAATTTAGGCGATGATGATATTCCAAGAATGTTGAGGGTACAATAAAGGCGACATTGTCGATGCAAAATTCGAAGTCTCTGGAGGTTCTGCTCCAGTCTCCTTTTGTTTGACGATCGCTATCAGGATATCTCTTTAAACGCATTGCCCATTCTGGAAAATCGCGGGCTGTTTCTAAGCGAGCATTTTCTTGTAGCCATTGTTTCTGTGCTGCTGCTAGCTTGGGCGGTGCTTCGGCTTGTAATTTTTCAAGGGTCGTGATGATGGCATCTGCTGTGTGAGCCTGAAATTCGTGCAAATATTTTTTGATGCGATCCGCTTGCTCATCTCCCTGGTCAATATACTCGAATAATTCAAGGAGGACATCGCGTAATGTCTGTGCGTTTTTCGCTGTCTTTTCTAGGTGAGCCTCTAGTGCTTTTTTTGTATTGGGGTTCGTCTGCGTGACAATTTTTAGTAAGCGAGCTACCTGCTTTTGCGCGAGGGTAACAGGGTTTGGTGTGGCGTCATCGATAGCGCGCAGCATCAGTTCAACGATTTGTTGGCATGCATCGGTGGCATAGGATATCGGGTCTGATAGCGTTTTTATTGGCATAATGAGTTTTCTACTTTTACACGGTATCCAGCCAAAAAGACTAATTATTGATAAGGCTGGATTGAGTCACGAGCTGGTCGAAAATTATACTGTTTTGTGCGGTCATTGTCAAATCTAAAGCGGCAATTACGTTTGAGTTTTAGCCTGCGTCGCACCCAAAAAACATAAGATAGCGAAGTAAACCATCAACACAGAGGCTGTTTCGGCGATAGGCGCCGACAGATAAGCGTCGTGAATCGCTAAACCAAATAGCTGCCACACAATGGCAAAGCCGAATGCAGGTTCAGGATGTTTGAGTAGTAATACCGTGGCAATAGCAGTGGTAAATAAGAAGGATGCAAAGGCCCACTGCATGGTGGTGAGCGTCCACGCATTTGCATGATAGGCTAACAAGCTGATTGCTAAAGTCGAAACACAGGCATGAATCGCCCAAGCGCAAGATAAACTGATGGGCAGGGTAATACACCAATATTCACTGCTCGTCGCATCATCGCGTGCATACACTAATTCTAAAAACGCGAAAACTAAAGCAGCTAAGCCCAAGATACTTAAGGCGCTGCACCACAGCCATGCCTGCTGTTGATACAAGATCGTAAAGGCGCAGTGTGCTGCACACACTGTCCAGAAAGCCGGGCTAATGCGAACAAGCGCTGGGTTGCGACGTTGATCGCGCCGACATTGAAAGCCCACAAAAACCAACAACGACAAAGCTAACACAGGCCAATATACCCAATACGTAATCGAAGCGCCTAACCATAAGACGGGGTGCGTTAATACTTGATGATGTAAACTCACAGTCACACCCATGACAACATGCGTGGCGATGACAGCCAGTAATGCGATGACATTGAAGACTTGAAACGAGGTTGGATAGCGGGTGTGTAAGCTCATAGTTTGGTATTTTATCAGAGTTTATCATCGATGTCTGAAGAGATGATTATTGCTTGAATAATCATCCTCCCAATGATTTCCACCGAAATTTGCATGGAAAATTACAATTTTCGCCGAATTTTGCATTTTCCCATGCAAATTTCGGTGGATTGAAAGGTAACATAATTTGCTTTTTTGATTTTTCTAGACTATATTTCATGAAATGTCGAGATTCGATGGAAGATTTTCATGAAATCACTGAGCAGACCCATTTATTTACAGCGGGTAAACGATGCTTTTACCGTGCATCCTGCTGTTGCCTTGCTCGGGCCAAGGCAGTGTGGGAAGACCACTTTGGCCAGGCAATATGCAGCTGCCTATGAGGCTGGGCCAGTCCACTTTTTTGATTTAGAGGATGATTTAGATTTAGCAAGATTAGCTGAGCCTAGGTTAGCACTTGCTGAGTTGGAAGGGCTGATTGTTATCGATGAGATACAGCGTCGACCAGAATTGTTTACGACTTTGCGTGTACTGATTGATTGTCATGCGAAGCAGCATTTTTTGATATTAGGTAGTGCTTCGCGCGATCTGATTCAACAATCTTCAGAAACGTTGGCCGGACGTATTGAATATATTGAGCTCACGCCGTTTACGGGTTTTGAAGGGCTTGATTTAGACACTTTATGGCTTCGAGGAGGTTTCCCTTTGTCGATGCTTGCTGATTCCGAACAAGCAAGTCTGCAGTGGCGCAATGCTTATATTAAAACTTACCTTGAGCGCGACATCCCAAACCTGGGATTTAATTTGCCACCACAAATATTGCGGCGTTTTTGGATGATGTTAACGCATTACCATACTAAAATGTGGAATTCGGCAGATATAGCCCGATCACTCATGATATCGGGCCAGACGGCAAGACGTTACCTAGATATTTTGACCGGTACATTTATGCTCCGAGAATTACAGCCGTGGCATGAGAATATCAATAAGCGTCAAGTGCGAACATCGAAAGTTTATTTCAGAGATACCGGTATCTTCCATGTATTGCTAGGTGTCACAGACAAGCCAGATATAAAAACACATCCCTTCTTGGGTGCTTCATGGGAAGGATTTGCATTAGAGCAAATTATTTTGGCGATGCAAGTTGATCCAGAATCCTGTTTTTTCTGGGGTGTGCATCAACAGGGAGAGTTAGATTTATTGATATTTAAAGATGGGAAGCGATTGGGCTTTGAAATTAAACATACGGCAAAACCATCACTCACGAAGTCCATGTGTTTAGCGGCTGATGTGCTCAAGCTTGATCAACTTACAGTGATTTCACCAGGAGATCATGACTTTCCTCTGGCAGAAAATATGCGTGCTATGGGGTTAAAGTATTTTTTGAGTAGCAACTTGAGATAGAAGAAATAGTACTGTTTTCTCGACTCATTTGAGATCTATCTCATGAAATATCGCGATCCGATAGAATATTTTCATGAAATTACTGCGCATACCAAATTACTTACAGCGGGTCAGTGTTTCATGTGATCTGATTCAACAAACTTCTAAATCTCATGGCGAGAGTCTAGGTGTTGCTGATGTCTCATGATCGTTGTCCGAACCTGTTGATGGGCCGGCATCATGCTGAGGTAATTTTTCAGGTTTTGATCGCTGAGGGCGTTTACGGTCAGATTCATAAACCACTGAGAGTGTGATCGGGTTATCATCATATCGATCCAAGTAATAACTTTCAATGCTTATTTTTAAGTACTTTACTTTATCCGAAAAATTTCCCAATGTATCAAATGATGGGTCAAGCGTTAGATCTACACAGGCAGTATCTGCTTGGTAAGCCATACTTAGCGTCAAGTGATCTTCGGACTTCTCTCTTGCGCGTGTTTTTATTTCGCAAGCATCATGGCTGGACGCTTCCTCTTTCATAGTAGCGTCGAGAATGGTTTTGGGCAAGAAACCAGTTTCTAATGTCTCTTCTACAAACGTAGCATATTGCTCGGGTAGAATATGCGGTAGGCTAATATGGATTGGTTTGTTAGGATGTTCGGAATCAAGCGTTAAATGAGATAATATCCCTGATAAGAAGCTAGTGTCGTGTTCCATAGTGACTCCATATTTTAATGAAAAAGACAGATAGTTACCCAGCCACATCTCGCTTTGCAGAACCAGAATACAATTGACGTGGGCGACCGATTTTGTGCGCAGGATCGCTGAGCATTTCATGCCAATGGGCCATCCAACCCACGGTGCGGGCCAGCGCGAAAATATTCGTGAATAAATTCGATGGAATGTTCAGTGCATCCAATGTAATACCAGAATAAAAATCAACGTTAGGATACAACTTGCGATCGATGAAGTACGGATCTTCACGTGCAATTTTTTCTAAGGCTAATGCGACTTTAAATGTTGGGTCATCATGACGATCGGTGGCTTCTAAAATCCCGTGACAGGTTTCACGCATAATGGTTGCGCGTGGATCATGGTTTTTATAAACACGATGCCCGAAGCCCATTAAACGGAAAGGGTCTTCTTTGTCTTTTGCTTTTGCCACGTATTCTTCGATGTTAGCAACATCACCAATGGTGCGTAGCATATTCAGTGTTGCTTCATTCGCACCACCATGTGCGGGGCCCCACAGTGCGGCAATACCTGCAACCACAGCGGCTAAACCATCAGTCCCCGTAGAACCTGCTAAACGTACGGTAGACGTTGATGCATTCTGTTCGTGATCAGCATGCAAGATAAATATTTTATCGAGTGCGCTCGCAAACAAAGGATCGATAGGATCTTTATCGCCAAATAAACACCGCACAAAATTCGCGGTGTAATCTAAACTGGGATCAGGTTTTATAAAACATTGTCCTTGTGAATGGCGGTAACACATCGCCACTAACAACGGCATTTTTGCAATCATCATTTCGATAAGTTGGAGGCGATCGTCCGATGACTTGATGTTGATTTCAGCATGATACTGTCCTGCCAATGCACCAACGGTGCTAATTAACATTGACATGGGATGCGCATCTTCAGAAAAACCTTTGAAGATACATTCGATGTTGCTATCTACAAACGTGTGTTGCTGAATACGTGAAACAAATGCGGTTTTTTCTTTTTCGTCTGGTAGTTCGCCGTGAATCAGCAAATAACATACCGCGAGGAAATCCACCTGTTCAGCCAATTGTTCAATCGGGTAACCACGATAGAGTAATACGCCTTCGCCCCCATTGATGAAGGTGATTTTGGATTCGCAGGATGCCGTTGATAGGTAACCGGGATCGTAGGTGTAGGCGCCAGTCTCACTGCCCAGATTTCGTACATCGATCACATCCGCACCTAATGTCGGTTGATAGACCGGTAGGGCGAGGGTTTTGGCATCGAGGCGTAGCGTTGCATCATCTTTTTTCATTGTCGGCGATTTCCATCAACTTAAGTTTAAGGTATCAGCGAATTATAATGGAATACCAACAGAAGTCACCTAGGTAGCTTGTTGGATCTTGCTCCCTTAATGGCAACTGCTAAATTTTGGGTGTATAATCTGGTCTCCAAATTCCTATAGAGTGCCCATTATGCCGACAAATAGACCGGTTCATTTGCAGATGACGACGATGCGATTCCCGTTAACGGCCATTGTTTCTATCTTGCACCGCGTTTCTGGCGTATTACTGTTTATTTTATTGCCTGTTTTTCTTTGGGGCCTGGGTAAAAGTCTCAGCAGTGCTGCGGATTACCAGGATCTGATCAAATTATTAGCTAATCCCCTCAGCCGCTTCGTGGCTTGGGTCATGGCCGCTAGCTTTATCTATCACGGCTGTGCCGGTGTGCGGCATCTGATGATGGACTTAGGTCATTTTGAATCGAAAACCGGCGCGAAACGTGCGGCACAATTGATGCTGCTTATCGCTTTCGTGTTGATTGCTTGGGTGGGGGTGAAGCTATGTTAAAAAGTTTAACGGGCAGTGGCGTCAAAGATTGGTTACTGCAACGTATCTCCGCGTATGTCATGTTGTTGTATATTGTGGTTTTAGGTGTTGTGTTTTTTACGCAGCAACCATGGACCTTTACTGCATGGCAAGATTTATTTCATCAAACTTGGTGTCGTGTTTTTACCTTGTTGGTGGTCTTGAATGTGTTGCTGCATGCCTGGATAGGTATTTGGACGGTAACAACGGATTATTTAAAATGTGCGGTGCTACGCACGAGCGTGCAAGTGTTGGTGATGTTGTGGCTTGTTGCCAATGGGGTTTGGGCTATTCGGATTTTATGGGGTTAATGCATGACAATCACAACGTATGAATTAGATGCTGTTGTTGTTGGTGGTGGTGGCGCAGGTTTGCGCGCGGCACTCCAATTAGGCGCATCGGGTCGCAAGGTTGCAGTTATTTCTAAAGTGTTTCCGACGCGTTCACATACCGTCGCAGCACAAGGCGGGATTAATGCAGCCTTAGGGAATCACCCAGAAGATGGCGAGGACGATTGGCGCTGGCATATGTGGGATACCGTGATGGGTTCTGACAGTATGGCGGATCAAGATGCGGTGGAATACATGTGTAAGCATGCGCCGGCAACGGTTTATGAGTTAGAGCACATGGGCCTACCTTTTTCACGTTTCGACGATGGACGCATTTATCAGCGTGCCTTCGGTGGACAATCTCGTCGCTTTGGTAAAGATTTGGTGCATCGTACGTGTGCGGCAGCAGATAGAACCGGGCATGCCTTACTGCATACCCTGTATCAACAAAACGTTAAAGCCAAAACACATTTTTATCATGAATGGTTTGCGTTGGATGTGGTGAAGTCGGGTGACCATGCGGTCGCGGGTGTACTCGCGATGTGCATAGAAACTGGTGAAGTCGCATTTTTCAAAGCACGTGCAACCATTATGGCGACCGGGGGTGCGGGTCGTATTTATCAATCCACGACAAATGCACATATTAATACGGGTGATGGCTTAGGCATGATGTTACGTGCGGGCTTTCCTTTACAAGATATGGAAATGTGGCAATTTCATCCTACCGGTGTGTATGGCTCAGGTGTTTTGGTCACAGAAGGTTGCCGCGGTGAAGGCGGTTACTTACTCAATGCAAATGGCGAACGTTTCATGGAACGTTATGCGCCGGTTAAAAAAGATTTAGATTGTCGTGATGTGGTGTCGCGTTCATCCATGATGGAAATCTTAGAAGGACGTGGTGTGGGGCCGAATGGCGATCACGTGTTACTGAAGATCGATCATCTTGGCGAAGACACGATTAATGCGCGTTTACCGAGTGTGCGTCAAATTGCGATTACTTTTGCTGGCGTCGATCCTGTGAAAGATCCGATTCCTGTTTTGCCAACCTGTCATTATATGATGGGTGGCATACCAACAAATTTCCACGGCCAAGCATTAACAATTAATAGTAAAGGCGAAGATGTCGTGATTGATGGTTTATATGCGGCAGGCGAGTGTGCTTGTGTCTCTGTCCACGGTGCGAACCGTTTGGGTGCGAACTCTTTATTGGATATTGTCGTCTTTGGCCGCGCGGTTGGTTTACATGTTGTGTCTGCGTTAGCGGAAGGGTTACCGCAAGCATCGCATTCACAAGAAGACATTGATGCTGCGGCAGCACGTTATTCACGCTGGGAAGACTCGACAGATGGCGAGCCGGTGCATGTGATTCGTGAAGAGATGCAAACTATCATGCAGCAAAGTTTTGGCGTGTTCCGTAATGCGGATCAAATGAAAACTGGCTTAGAGAAATTAACGTCACTGCGTGAACGTTTGAAACATGCTGTGTTGACTGATAAGAGTAAAGTATTTAACACCGCGCGTGTTGAAGCACTGGAATTAGATAACCTCATGGAAACCGCGTTTACTACCGCGGTGCAAGCAAATGCACGGACAGAAAGTCGTGGTGCGCATTCTCGTTATGATTATCCTGATCGAGATGATAAAAATTGGTTGAAACACGTTGCTGTATTTAGTGACGGTGCTATGCGTGATAGGGCGGTGAATATGCAACCCAATGAGGTTGAAGCCATCCCTGTCGAAGCACGTGAACATTAAGGAGACTGAGAATGAATAATGCAGTCCAGAAATCTCGGGTGATGACATTTGAAATTTATCGTTTTGATCCGGATCAAGATGATAAGCCTCGGATGCAAACCTATCAGCTAGATGTCAGTAAAATTGCGGGTTCCATGGTCTTGGATGCCATTATCGAATTGAAAAAAGAAGATTCGACTTTGTCTATCCGCCGTTCTTGCCGCGAAGGTGTGTGTGGTTCTGATGGTATGAGCATTAACGGAAAAAATGGTTTGGCCTGTACCGTTCGTTTGTCTGATTTACCGGATAAAGTGTCGCTACGTCCTTTGCCGGGCTTACCGATTGTGAAAGATCTGATTGTGGATATGACACAGTTTTATGATCAATTCGATAAGATAAAGCCTTACTTAATTAATGATAAGCAACCTGAAAAAGAAAACTTACAAACGCCGGAAGAGCATGCGAAGTTAGATGGCCTATACGAATGTATTATGTGTGCATGTTGCACGACTTCATGTCCGTCATTCTGGTGGAATCCTGATAAATTCTTGGGCCCACAGGCCTTGTTGCAAGCGTATCGTTTTATTGCAGATAGTCGCGATACCGCTAAAACCATGCGTTTGGAAGCATTGAAAGATCCATTTAGTTTATTCCGTTGTCGCGGCATCATGAATTGCGTCAACGTTTGTCCTAAGGGCTTGAATCCTACGAAAGCGATTAATGCGATTCGTAAAGAACTGTTAAAAGAAGGGTGTTAAATGTCGGCTAGTGAAGATCTACTCGCACAACAGGCGAGTTCGTATTTGGGTGGTCCCAATGCAGCATACGTAGAACAACTTTACGAAGATTACTTACAGGATCCTCAATCGGTGGATGCACATTGGCGTGCGAATTTTGATGCATTGCCAACAGCGTTGGGGCCGGATTTGTCGCATGCTGCAGTGCGTGATCGTTTCGCACAATTAGCGAAGCAACCTAAACAAGCAGCAGCGCCGATTGCAGTTGCTGGCAACATTGAAAAAGAACGTCAACAAGGTCGTGTGTCACAACTCATTAATGCATATCGTAGTCATGGACATCATCATGCGAGCTTAGATCCTTTAGGTTTACATCAGCGTTTAGATTTACCGGCTTTGTCTTTGTCACACCACCAATTAACCCAAGTGTCGCCATCAGAAACCTTTAGCACGAATGAGTTTTCGGGCATGGATAGTGCGACGGTCGCAGAGTTAGATGATGCGCTTAAATCAACGTATGCGGGTTCCATCGGCTTAGAATTTCGTCATATCACGAACTCAGAAGAAACCACTTGGTTGCAACAACAAATGGAATCGCAGCGTGGTCGCCGTGCATTTTCTGCTGAACAACAGCGCCATATTTTACATAAATTGACAGCAGCAGAAGGCTTAGAAAAAGACTTAGCCACGCGTTATGTGGGTCAAAAACGTTTTTCTTTAGAGGGTGGTGATAGCTTAATTCCTTTATTGGATGAATTGATTCAACGTGCAGGCCAGCATGGGGTGAAAGAAACCGTATTGGGTATGGCACATCGTGGTCGTTTGAATGTGTTACTGAATGTGATGGGTAAAGCGCCGCGTCAATTATTTGAAGAATTTGCAGCGAATCCTCCTGCTGAGGATGAATCTGGGGCAGATCAATCGGGTGATGTGAAATACCACTTAGGTTTCTCATCAGATGTGACGACACCTGGTGGTCGCATGCACTTGAGTTTGGCATTTAATCCTTCGCATTTAGAAATTATTTCTCCTGTGGTTGAGGGTTCTGTGCGTGCTCGCCAAGATCGTCGTGGCGATAAAGCAAGAGAGCAAGTTTTGCCGGTGTTAATTCACGGTGATGCCGCGTTTGCTGGCCAGGGTGTGGTGATGGAAACCTTTAGCTTATCGCAAGCGCGTGGCTTTAGAACAGGCGGTTCCATTCACATTATTATTAATAACCAAATTGGTTTTACCACCTCCAATCCTATCGATGCGCGTTCCACCTTGTATTGCACCGATGTAGCGAAAATGGTGCAAGCGCCCGTATTGCATGTGAATGGTGATGACCCAGAAGCCGTGATTTTTGCGACGCAAATGGCGATTGATTATCGGATGAAATTCCAAAAAGATGTCGTGCTTGATTTAGTTTGTTATCGACGTCATGGGCATAACGAAGCGGATGAACCTTCCGCGACACAACCTTTGATGTATCAAACCATTCGGAAACGTTCAACCTTGCGTACCTTGTATGGTGAAGAACTGATACAGAAAGGGATCATCACTAAGCCAGAATTTAGCGAGATGATGAAAAATTATCGTGCGGAATTGGAGGTGGGAGATCCCGTTATCGAATTATTGCCACCATTATCTGATGATAGAGGTGCAGAACGTTGGGCGCCATTCCATCAGCAATCTTGGTTACAAGATACCAAAACAGCCTTGTCTATGGATGTGGCTGCGGCACTTGCGACACAATTAACAACATTACCGACAGACTTTACGCCACAACCGCAAGTGAAAAAGGTGATGGGTGACCGTGCCAAAATGGCGGCGGGCGAATTACCCATGGATTGGGGTTTTGCAGAAAACTTAGCGTATGCGAGTTTGTTACAAGAGGGTTATCCTGTGCGTTTGGTGGGTCAAGATGCGGCGCGAGGTACTTTTGCGCATCGTCATGCAGTACTGCATGACTATAAAGATGGCCACATGGTTAAGCCGTTGAAGCAATTTACCCAAGATAAAGTAACGTTTACCGTGATTGATTCTTTGTTATCTGAAGAAGCGGTGATGGCTTTTGAATATGGTTACGCGAGCACAGAGCCGAATACCTTAACAATTTGGGAAGCACAGTTTGGTGATTTCGCCAATGGCGCACAAGTCGTGGTGGATCAATTCTTAAGTTCTGGCGAACAAAAATGGGGACGCCTCTGTGGTTTAATCCTATTATTACCGCATGGTTATGAAGGTATGGGGCCAGAACATTCTTCTGCTCGCTTAGAGCGTTATTTACAATTATGCGCACAGCAAAATATGCAAGTGTGCGTGCCAACGACGCCTGCGCAGGCATTTCATATGTTGCGCCGTCAAATGTTACGGTCTTTCCGCACACCATTAATCGTGATGAGCCCAAAAAGTTTATTGCGTCATCGTTCTGCAGTGTCCACGATGAAAGATATTACTGACGGGGAATTCCAATGCGTGATCCCAGAAATTGATACACTGCCTGCGAAAGAAATTAAACGCGTTGTTGTCTGTAGCGGTAAGGTTTATTACGATTTGTTGGCGGCACGCCGCGATCAAACCTTGAATGATGTGGCAATTATTCGCGTCGAGCAGTTATATCCATTCCCTGTGAAAGCATTATCGGATGCTTTAGCGGTTTATCCCGATGCACAGGATGTGGTGTGGTGTCAGGAAGAGCCTAAAAATCAGGGCCCATGGCATCGTGTGCAACATTGGTTGAAATCTAGTTTGCAGCCAACACAATTATTGTATTACGCGGGACGTAAAGCAGCGGCATCGACAGCAGCTGGTTTTGCGAAACAACATGCGAAAGAGCAGGCACAGTTAGTGCAGCAAGCGTTAAGTGAATCATTTGTATAGTCTAGTTATGAGGAAACGAATATGACGATTGAAGTCAAAGTACCGGTCTTGCCAGAATCTGTTGCGGATGCAACGGTGGTGACATGGCATAAACAGCCAGGTGATTATGTTGAGCAAGATGAAAATCTTGTCGACATTGAAACAGACAAAGTAATGCTAGAAGTCCCTGCGCCAACTTCTGGTGTGTTGCAAGAAATTAAAGAGCAGGAAGGTTCCACTGTGGTGGCACAACAATTGTTGGCTGTCTTGGGTGCAAGTGCAGCAGCACCGGCACCAGTCGCAGATGCGCCAGCGCCTGCCGTTGAAGCACCTGCAGAACCGACCTTAAGTGCGGGTCCTCAGAAAGCCTTTGATATTGTGTCGCCAGCAGTACGTCGTTTAGCAGCAGAACATAGTATTAGCCCAGCATCGGTTGCGGGCAGTGGTAAAGATGGGCGTGTGACGGCGCAAGACATGCGTCAGCAAGCGGCGCAGCCTGCTGCAACACCGGCGCCAGCCGTAGCACCTGTTGTTTCAAATATGCCAACAGGTCAGCGCACTGAAGAACGTGTGCCGATGAGTCGTTTGCGCGCACGTGTTGCCGAACGTTTGATTGAAGCACAACAAACTGCGGCGATGTTAACGACGTTCAACGAAATTAACATGCAAGCGGTGATGGATTTACGTAAACAATATAAAGATAAGTTTGAGAAACAACATGGCGTGCGTTTAGGGTTTATGTCTTTCTTTGTGAAAGCTGTTGTTGAAGCCTTAAAGCGTTTCCCGGGTGTGAATTCATCCATTGATGGGAAGGACGTGGTGTATCACGGTTATTATGATATTGGTGTTGCCGTATCGACTGAGCGTGGTTTGGTTGTGCCGATTATTCGTGATGCGGATAATTTGAGTATGGCGAGTGTTGAATCTTCCATTAATGATTTCGCGGGTCGTGCACGTAACAACAAAATCACTTTAGATGAAATGACTGGCGGTACGTTTACCGTGACGAATGGCGGTGTTTTTGGCTCCTTATTGTCGACACCGATTTTAAATCCGCCGCAAGTGGGGATTTTGGGTATGCATAAGATTGAACAACGCGCCATGGTAGAAAATGGCGAAGTGGTTGTGCGTCCTATGATGTATGTGGCATTGACTTATGATCATCGAATTATCGATGGGAAAGAGTCCGTGCAGTTTTTGGCGACCATTAAAGATCTATTAGAAGATCCGGCACGGTTGTTGTTAGAGATTTAATTTAAAAGAAGAGAGTTTTTTATGAATTTACATGAATACCAAGCAAAACAATTGTTTGAACAATACAACATTCCTTGCCCTAAAGGCGAGGTTGCATCGAATGTGCAAGAAGCACTAAGTGTTGCGGATAAACTCAGTACTAAATCCTGGGTGGTGAAAGCGCAAGTTTACGCGGGTGGCCGTGGTAAAGCGGGCGGCGTGAAATTAGTGTCTACAAAAGAAGAGTTGGAAGCAGAAACAAAACGTTTGCTAGGTTCACGCTTAGTGACTTTCCAAACGGATGAAAATGGTCAACCGGTTGATAAAGTGTTGATTGCAGAAACCACAGACATTAAAAACGAATTATACTTGGGTGCGGTGCTTGATCGCGCGACACGTCGTGTTGTATTTATGGCATCGACAGAAGGTGGCGTGGATGTTGAAGAAGTCGCTGCGAAAACACCGGAAAAAATCTTAAAAGCGACGGTTGATCCAATGATGGGTATTTTACCTTATCAGTGTCGTGAAATTGGTTTCAAACTCGGTTTAACGCCAAAACAAATTAAACAATTTGCACACATCATGACGCAACTTGCGAAATTGTATGTGGAATGCGACTTGTGTTTGCTAGAAGTAAACCCATTGGTTGTGAATGAAAATGATGACCTCATTTGTTTAGATGGCAAGATCACGATTGATGACAATGCCTTGTATCGTCAGCCTGCATTACGCGATATGCGTGATCCGGCACAAGAAGATGATCGTGAAAACCGCGCACGTGATTGGGAACTCAATTACATTGCATTGGAAGGTGATATTGGTTGCATGGTGAATGGCGCGGGTCTTGCGATGGCAACCATGGATGTGATTAAACTGCATGGTGGCCAACCGGCTAACTTCTTAGATGTTGGTGGTGGTGCAACACAAGAACGTGTGACTGAAGCGTTTAAAATTATTTTATCCGATGAGAATGTGAAAGGCGTATTAGTTAACATTTTTGGTGGGATTGTCCGTTGCGATGTAATTGCAGACGGCATTATTGGTGCGGTACAAGAAGTAGGTATTGAAGTGCCTGTGGTTGTCCGTCTAGAGGGTAACAATGCGGAACTTGGTTTGAAAAAACTAAACGAAAGCCCATTAAACATTAATGCTGCGGGAAGCTTAACTGACGCGGCGAAACAAATTGTTTCGTTGGTCAAAGAGACAGCTTAACGACTATTGTCACCCCGGCCTTGAGCCGGGGTCTCCTGCTAGTGCTGTAGTGCTTTCAGGAGATGCCGGGTCAAGCCCGGCATGACACTGAATGAAATTAAAAGAGGATTTATACATGAGTGTACTAATTAACAAGAAAACGAAAGTTATCTGTCAGGGCTTTACTGGTAAACAGGGAACTCTGCATTCCGAACAAGCGATTGAATATGGCACCAACATGGTTGGCGGCGTGACGCCAGGTAAAGGCGGTCAAACGCATTTAGGTTTGCCGGTTTTTGATACGGTACAAGATGCTGTTGATGCAACGGGTGCAGATGCAACCGTTATTTATGTGCCTGCACCATTTTGCAAAGATTCTATTATTGAAGCTGCGGATGCTGGCATTCAATTGATCGTGTGTATTACCGAAGGTATTCCTGCGATAGATATGCTTGAAGTGAAAGCGTATCTTGATCAACATCCTGACATTAAAATGATTGGGCCAAACTGCCCGGGTGTGATCACCCCAGGCGAATGCAAAATTGGTATTATGCCCGGTTATATTCACCAAAAAGGGAAAGTAGGCATCGTGTCACGTTCCGGTACATTAACGTATGAAGCCGTGAAACAAACCTCTGATAAAGGCTTTGGTCAAAGCACGTGTATTGGTATCGGTGGCGATCCGATCCCAGGCATGAATTTCATCGATGCTTTACGTTTATTCCAAGACGACGATCAAACGGAAGCGATTGTGATGGTGGGTGAAATTGGTGGTTCTGCGGAAGAAGAAGCTGCAGCCTTCATCAAAGAACACGTCACTAAACCGGTTGTTTCTTACATTGCGGGTGTGACTGCACCTGCTGGCAAACGCATGGGCCATGCTGGTGCGATTATTGCAGGTGGTAAAGGGACAGCAGCTGAAAAATTTGCAGCACTTGAAGCAGCGGGCGCGAAAACCGTTCGTTCACCGGCAGAAATTGGCGATGCGATTGCAGAAGTAACTGGTTGGTAAATTGTCTTGTCGTTCCTAACCCTGTCATTCTGACTATTACTGTCACCCCGCACTTGATGCGGGGTCTCCTTCTAGCACCCCCGTCATCCCGCACTTGATGCGGGATTTCCATCTATTACTTTTACGGGCGAGGTGTTGATGGGGAAGCAGAATCTCCATCTCCCGCTTGCAATGCATGACACCTTGTTAACACAGCCTCTGCAACGAGTTCACGTGCGTTGCGCAAAGTTTCATAGAGTGAGGCTTGATCGAGTTCAAGGATACGGCGGACACGCGTTTCTGTATTTTCCAACGTATTTTCTCTCACAAGCGTGAAGACCAAGTCTGTCACTTGCGCATCAGATAGTACTGCTGATCTATAGAGTTCCATGGCCTCATCAAGTGAGACTTTTTTGTCAAAAGCAAAGCGGGTATCAGTGGCGGGTGTGTTGAAATATTCTTGAAATTCTTGTTGAAGACGCTCGCATACACTCATTTTTGTTTCCTCACTGAGGGCATCTGCGATACCTCGATTCGGGTCATAACATTGCTTCAGTGTTGCTTCTGCTTTCACGATGTTATTGTCACGTATCAACGTTTCAATGGTAGAAGTTGCTGAAGATTGTGCATACCAAGCAGCAGAATCCAAGACAATTTTACCCGACATAAAACGTATCTCGATATCCTTGTGTACGGAATTCAAACCCGCGATCAAAATAGCCATATGCCCTTGGGGGCATGCGGCGTTGCTGTCTGTCGCATTACCCGCATCGACATGGGCATCGTCATTAAGGTAGGATTGATTGACTTCGTATAAAGACCGCAGCAAACCTTCTTGTCGCATCGCAAGATTACCTTGGCACCTGTTATCATCGTGGATGGCAGACCAAACTAAAGCAAGAATGCCACAGTAGTTGGTTTTGTTGAAATGACGGTAGTTTTTATTTTTCATGTAACCTATCAGGCGATTAAATGTTGCCTTGGCAGCTTTAAGGTAAGCTTGAGGATCTTCAGCCGTTACTAAAATATGTTGGACATCTTTGCCACGGTTTTTTTCTCTCAGTTTTTCGATGTCGACACTGTTTAAGCAAGTACGCATTGCGTTGATGTTTGCATCAACGTCAAGCCCTTCATGATATAAGTCATACAGTGTGTGTAGGGCCTTCACGATATCTTCATGGACGACTGTGCCATGTGCACTTTGTCTGGGATTGCGTTCAGTACTGTGTACACTTTGTCCTGAGTTTGGTCTAGTGCCTGAGGATAGCTGTTCGTTTATTAAGTCTAGACGAATGATTTCCCCGCGGAGTTCAGCAGGCCCTTCTTGGGCCCGCTGCTCTAACCTTGCTAGAGTGGAATGAATAGAGGGTAGGATAGGTAAATGACTTGAAGCAGCTCTTGTTTCATGATCGAATCCTGATAACCTTCTTAAGCTATTTAATTCCCTGTCGACTTCAGCACGTCTTTCTTGTGCCCGCTGCTCTAGTGTCGCTAAATCAGTACGAATAGATGGAAGAGCGCGTAGTAGAGCAGGCAAATTATCTGAAGCAAGTCTTGTATCGTGATCGGATCTGTTTAACGCTATTAAATCATCTCTTAAACCAGTTAATAAGGCATCAGAATATTGAGATTGGAGCATGAGATAAATACGCTCGTATAACACATTGTAGTCGAGGTGATTATTATGCTCTTGAGGTTGGGAGGAATCTATCCCCCACATGTTCATTAGAGATAATTCAATAATTTGTAAAAGGGAATTAGAACTTACATGGAAGGCTAATACCTTTGACAAAAATTCACGGCGATTTTCTGATGATAATCGATTGCGTTGTGCAACCGTGAAGATGCTATGTATTTGACAATCTGTGATGAAAATGTACGATTTGATTTCATAGATGTGAGCTATTACGACTGATGACAGATCAAATGGCGACTTACTATTGCGTTGAATTGCCAGAAAATCTTTACACAAAATCTTACGATAGGTGTGATTTTCTAGATCCTGAGCTAAGGTACGTAATCGCGTTCTTCTATGCTCAAACTGGATGATATTCATCATATTAGGCATACAATCGAGGATTAGTACCTCGTAAAGTAATGAAAAATGTGGTGATTTAGGTCTTTTTATTAAGGCAAGTTTGCTGAGCATCCGTACCCGATCGAAGTCGGATAGTTCTATCATGCTATTTAAATTTGGACTTTCTCTCAGGAGGCCTTGAAGGAAACGAATGATTGCTGGTGCGCGAAATGAGAATCTAGGCGCATACTTTTTCGCGTAGTCTAGTATAGCGCGCAGTCCTGATGATGTAGCAGAGGAGCTGAACACAGCAGTTTTTACTAGATGAAGCTTGAGGCCCTCTTCGCTTAGGGATGCTAAGTGAGAGTCATTTTCCGGCAACATGGATAGTGCTAAGGTTCTCAGTTGTGTGGTAAGTGTTGAGAATAATGTGTTGAGCGGTGTGTTTTCCGATCCCACAAAGAAACCAAACACATTAAAAGTCATGCGATCATGTTCTGCAAGGCGAAGGCGGTGTGCGCATTCGGTCAGCGTCTGCATGCTGACATTTTCCCTATTAAGAATATGCGACTGATAAAATTCTCGAAGTGTCTGCATGGTTTCTGGCTGCGTGATTCTGAGTGGAATCCGCTGGGGTAATCTGAGTAGTTGGCGTACTCGGCGCGGCATCTGGCTTAGCTGCGAAGATGAGATTTCATCTTGTTCTACTAGTAAATCAGGGTTAGATGCACGAGCGCGATCATATTGAATAAAAGCATCTTCTGTGATGAGCTGAGCTTGCGTTGATGGTTCATCGTTTGGCATGCCTAGATTCCCTCTTTAACCTTGCGCAAGGATTGTACCAGGATATTATTCAGAAAGCCTTAAGGCGATCAATTCTACTCCACATCGTACCTCGTTCTTAAATAGCTAAACTGATATTGATGCCTTAGATAGGATGCGATAGAAGGTACGACACCCGTATCTAAAAAATAGAATTTAGGTTTTTGACTTACTTGTTTTCTGACCGAATGATCATGGGCCTCAAGAAAAAAGCCAATTAATGTATCTTCAAGAATATAGTCTAGGTACCTTTTGTATTTCATCAACAACAACACTTACTATTAATCCACAATCTCCACAGGCGTACCCTTGGGAATTAAAGTAAACACTGTCTCGATATCTTGCTTGTACATGCGGATACAGCCTTGCGAACCGTCACCTTCTTCAAAGGCGCCGTGAATGAAAATCTCGCCGCCCATGGGGGTTTTCCAGGGGATCGGGGAGCTATTACTGTGGGCATCGAGAATGGATTGATATTCATCTTGGCTGAGTATCCCCATCGCTAAACCACGCTCAGCATCAGCCGGATTGGGATAGTCCAGCCCCAAACTCAAATGGTACTTGGACTGCGGATTTTTGCAGATGATCTTATATTGCCCCTCGGGCGTGCGATGGTCACCCTCGGTTTCTTTGGGGCCGCCAGATTGTTTGCCAATCCCAATCGGGAATTGATGCAGCAGTACATTCCCTTCATAGATGTGCAGTTGCCGCTGTGATTTTGAAATGTGGATTCTTAACATCTCATGAGCTTACCATGGCTATCTAAGCCTTCAAAGAGGCGGAATAGATTGAAAATTCAGTTTATACCGCCTTATTTAGAAGAGGCTGTCAAAAGCTAATACGATAAAGATTGATTTATTTTAGAACATTGTTCATGATGCAGGCTTGTATATTTTGGTTTGAATTCTATGAGAATCCACCCACTCGATCCTTTGCTTATTAATCAAATCGCGGCTGGCGAAGTGATTGAGCGGCCTGCGGCAGCCCTCAAAGAACTCATGGAAAACAGCATCGATGCCGGTGCAACGCAAATTGACGTTTGCATTGAGCATGGTGGTCTCGAACGCTTACAAGTACGAGACAATGGTCACGGCATTCACCCTGATGATTTGGCGCTAGCGGTCACGCAACATGCCACAAGCAAGATTGCGAAAGAAAAAGATTTGCATCACATTCATAGTTTAGGATTTCGTGGTGAGGCGCTTGCTAGTATGAGCGCGGTAACGCGTTTTACCATCACCTCACGCACAACTGAACAACCGCATGCTCATCAACTACAAGTCATTGGCCGAGAACATCACGCCTCGCAACATGCTGCGGCGCATCCAGTTGGAACGACGGTGATTTTAAGCGATTTATTTTTTAATACGCCAGCACGCCGACAATTTTTAAAATCAGACAAAACAGAATATTTACATTGCGAAGAAGTATTCAAACGCATGGCCTTAAGCCACTTTTATGTGGGGTTTTCGCTGAAAAATGGCGAGAAAAATCGTTTTAATCTGCCGTCAGCGACCAATCGATTGCAACAAGAAAATAGGCTGGCTAAGTTATGCGGGAAACCGTTTGTTAGCAACAGTGTTTACCTCGATGCGCATGCAGAGCCCATGCAGTTATCAGGTTGGGTAGGCTTGCCGGATTACCACAAAAGTCAGACGGACACACAGTTTTGTTTTTTAAATCAACGGGCTATCCGTGATAAAGTGGTGTTGCATGCGATTCGTCAGGCGTATCAGAATTTATTGCCACCTGGGCGTCAGCCATGTTTTGTATTGTCACTACAAATGGATCCGAGCCTGTTTGATATCAATGTGCATCCGACAAAACACGAAGTCCGTTTCCGTGACGCACGATTGGTGCATGATTTTATTCTGCATACAGTCCGGGCTGCTTTGCAGCAGGGTGAGCCTGAAATGTTTGAGCGAAAACCAGTCGTGGATGCTATTCAAGTGCCTGTGACGCACACTGTCAAACCTCATCAAGACAATAACCAATGTAACGACTATACCGTTGGGTTTACCCTAAAAAACCGCTACTTTGTGACAAAAGAGGATGAAGAGCTCAAAGTGATCGACATGCATGAAGTGTACGCAGATTGGTTACGCGCGCAATTTGAGAATAAGCAACTGACCATGAAACCACTCTTAATGCCTCTCACAGTTAAAACAAACGTAAGTAACGAAGTATTAGATGCTTTACGTGCATGTTACTTTGATTTGGACTGGCTTGATGAACATACCGTGATGGTGCGTCAGATCCCCAGTGATTTACGTTTGTCTTCGGTTGATGGTTTTCTGCAAGCGTTATTGTTGAAAGATTTTAACGAGACTGATGTGATAAAAAAAATCATTGTATCTGCAACACAAACCTTGGTTCTTGATGATGCTCATCTAGAAACATGCCTCACATTTATTCGGGGTCTTCTTCGGACGCTAGAACACTCGATAGCGTCTGAAGGAGATCCCGCATCAAGTGCGGGATGACAGTGGTGACAAAACAGGAGAATAAATGAAGCACGACCTGGCGTGTCTCTTTCAAAAAGCGTCGGCGGCAGGGATAGCCGCCGTCGAGCGCCAGGGATGGCAGTTAGCTTGCGTCTTTTTGAAAGAGATACCCAGTCGTGCTACAAGTGTTCCGAATTTTCCAGAAATAGAAGGAGATCCCGCATCAAGTGGGGGATGACAACATGAAAAAAAACACCATCCTCTGCCTCATGGGTCCTACCGCATCAGGAAAAACCGACTTGGCGTGTCGTTTAGCCGATGAACGGCCCGTTGAGATTATCAGCGTGGATTCCGCGATGATTTATCGCGACATGCATATCGGCACGGCGAAACCGGATGCAGAAACTTTAAAAAAATACCCACACCAACTCATCGATATCCGCGACCCCACAGAAAGCTATTCTGCGGCTGACTTTTGTCGTGATGCGGAGAAAGCGATTCAAGCAGCACTCAACAATAATCGCTTACCTGTATTAGTGGGCGGTACGATGCTGTATTTTAAAACCTTGCTACATGGCATTGCTGACATGCCCAGCGCGGATGAAGCAACACGCACAGCAATCCAAGAAGAAGCAACAGAAAAAAGCTGGCAACATTTACATGAGCAGTTGGCAAAAGTCGATCCCGAATCCGCGCAACGCATTCATCCCAACGATCCACAACGCATTGCGCGCGCGTTAGAAATTTTTCGTGCAACGGGAAAAACCTTAACGCAATGGTGGCACGATGCGGCAGAACATCGTTTTCCGTATAACGCGATTTGTGTGGGCTTGATTCCGGAAGATCGCGATGAATTACACGCACGTATCGCTCAGCGCTTAGATCAAATGTTTGCTGCGGGCTTTGTGGAAGAGGTGCAACAACTCATTGCGCGTTACCCCTTGGATTTATCCATGCCAGCACTACGTTGTGTGGGGTACCGGCAGGTGTGGCAATACCTACAAGGAGAGGGTGATCTGCAGACTTGCCGTGAGAAATCACTGTTCGCTACCCGTCAATTAGCCAAGCGACAGCTTACCTGGCTGCGCGGATGGCCAGATTTGGAACAAATTTCGCCAAAATCTCTTAATAATTTGGCGCAATTATTGCGCTGTTTGCCAGGCTTGTGATAGCATGTCTCGCTCTCTGTTCAATCTAGACAAAAATTGGACGAGTGTCTGATTCCTCTGACAGATATTTTGAGGAAAGGGACGATAGGAAACAAAGGTTAACTTAACAAAAATGGAGAATGGAAATGTCAAAGGGCCAATCATTGCAAGATCCTTACTTGAATGCACTTAGAAAAGAACGCGTACCGGTGTCTATCTTTTTAGTAAACGGTATTAAGTTACAGGGACAAATCGAAGCATTCGATCAATTTGTCATCCTACTTCGCAACACCATCAGCCAAATGGTTTACAAACATGCTGTTTCAACGGTTGTGCCTGCACGCAATGTGCGTTGGACACCAGAAGACATGGAAATTACCATGGACGCTATGCCGGAAGAAGCTGACGCAGTTTAAATGGCTTACCCCGTTTTAACCGTAAAAACCTGCGCTAGTCGCAGGTTTTTGCTATTGGTTTGTCAGTGATTTCGTGTAGAATGATGCGCTGTTCTTCGTTACGTTAGGATATGCTTCATGACATGGCACGACTCAGATGATAAGTCAGCGAAAACAGATCAATCAGATAATGACGATGTGTGGAATCGTCATAAAAAGCGCCAATCTCAAGGGCCGCCTGATCTCGATAAACTCTTCAGTGATTTTTTTGCTAAGCTAGGCCGTTTATTCGGTGGTGGTGGGCGTTCCAATCATGCTGGCGGACAAGGTTCCTCCAGTTATTTTGCTGCGGCAGGGTTTATTATCTTGCTCGTCTTGTGGGGGATTGCAGGTTTCTTCATTGTTGATCCTGCTGAGCAAGCGGTGATTACACGCTTTGGTCAATACGAAACGACGGTGGGCCCTGGCCCGCATTGGATCCCTCAATTAATTGAGCGTAAGTCTGTGGTGAATGTGCAGCAAGTGCATACCTTTAGCTATGACGCTGACATGTTGACCAAAGACAAAAATATCGTGACGGTTTCTATTGCGATTCATTATCGCATTGCGGATCCAAAAGCGTATTTGTTTAATGTCGTTTCACCAGAAGAAAGTTTGCATCAAGCAACGGCGAGTGCATTGCGGCAAGTGATTGGTACAACGACACTCGACGAAGTGATTACCACGGGGCGTGCAGCAGTGCGTCAACATGTGACGGAACAGCTCGATAAGATATTAGCCTTGTATCGTTCAGGTTTGATGGTGACGGATGTTACCTTACAGCCTGCGCGTGCACCGGAAGCCGTAAAAGCGGCATTTGATGATGCGATTAAAGCGTTAGAAGATGAGCAACGCTTTATTAATCAAGCGCAAGCCTATGCGCGTGATGTGATCCCGAAAGCAGAAGGACAAGCGAAGCGCTTGTTGGCAGAAGCGCGTGCGTATAAAACGCGCGTGGTGTTGCAAGCAAAAGGCGACACAGCACGTTACTTAGCCTTGTTGCCAAGTTATCAGGCGGCACCAAAACTATTACGTATGCGTTTGTACATGGATACTATGCAGTCAGTCTTGGGTAAAAGCCAGACGGTCTTAGTTAATTTAAAGAAAGGGCGGCCTTTATTGTATTTGCCGCTAGATAAACTCAAACAAGGGTCGGCAAGTGATGCGGTTGTAGCCGCAGAAGAATCGGTTGCCAATACGGACACCGCAAAGCCTACGAACGTAGTTGAACGTGGCGGCTATTTTTCAGAGGATTAAACGATGACGATGCGACAAAAAACATGGGCGGTGATCGTTGTTTTGATGATGCTCATCATGAACATGAGTTTATTTACCGTACGTGAAGGCCAGCAAGCCTTGCTACTACGCTTAGGTAAAATTGTTAAGGTGATGGGTTCCGATCATGCTCGCGTGGAAGGGCCAGGCTTACACCTAAAATGGCCATTGATTAACAGCGTGATGCGTTTTGATACGCGCTTGCAAACTTTAATGATTCAATCATCACGGATTCTAACGTCGAATAAAAAAGACGTGATTGTTGATTATTATGTGAAGTGGCGCATTGCGAATTTGGTACAATATTTTAAAAGCACCGGCGGGCGTAAGGCCGTTGCAGAAAACTTATTACAGCAGCGTTTAAATGACAGTTTGCGTGCACAATTTGGTCGGCGCAACTTGCAAGAAGTCATTTCAGATGATCGTGCAGAGATAATGACAATCTTAAAAAAACAAGCCAATGCGAGTGCAAAAGATTTAGGAATTTCAGTCCTGGATGTTCGAGTGAAAGCGATTGATTTGCCCGAAGAGGTGAGTGGTTCGGTTTATAGTACGATGCGAGCAGAGCGCCAACGTGTGGCGACGCAACATCGTGCGCAAGGGCGCTCAGAAGCAGAAGCGATCCGTGCAAATGCCGATGCAAAATCACAAGTGATTGTGGCAACGGCAAAAAACACATCGCAGCAAATGCGTGCACAAGGTGATGGTTTGGCTGCGACTATCTACACCAAGGCGTATCAAAAAGCACCTAAGTTCTACGCATTTTATCGTAGTATGCAAGCGTATCCACACGTGTTTCATGAAAATTCTTTGATTGTGTTAGGGCCGCGTAATGATTTCTTACGACGCTTTAACAATATTAATGGTAAGCGTAAGCGCAAAGGTAAAAAAGCAAAGGCTGATGCAAAAAAATAAACTGTTGCGTTAGTCCCTACGAAAATAAGAGAGATGTATCATGGGTAAATGTGTTGTTGTTATTGGTGCTCAATGGGGTGACGAAGGAAAAGGTAAGGTCGTTGACCTTTTAACAGAAAAAGCACACGCGGTGGTGCGCTTTCAAGGGGGCCACAATGCTGGTCATACCTTGGTAATCAATGGTAAAACCACCAAGCTAAGTTTGACACCTTCTGGCATTATGCATCCGCACGTGGCGTGTGTGATTGGCACGGGGGTGGTTTTATCTGCAGATAAGTTACTTGAAGAAATGCAGATGCTAAAAGACCAAGGGGTTGATGCAGCGCCACAAGTAAAAATTAGCCAAGGTTGCGCCTTAATCTTAAAAAGCCATATCGCCTTGGATAATGCGCGTGAAAAAGCACGTGGCAACGATGCGATTGGTACGACCGGTCGTGGTATTGGTCCTGCTTACGAAGATAAAATTTCTCGTCGTGGTTTACGCGTTGCTGATTTGTTAGATGCGGCAACCCTGCCTGACAAACTTGCACCTGTGCTCGACTATCATAACTTTGTTTTACAGCATTACTTTAAAACTGAGACGGTTGATTATAATGCCCAGCTGGATGTCTTGTTGCATCACGCGGAGGTGATTAAACCGATGGCGCTTGATGCAGCAGCATTTTTAAATGAACGCGTGCAAGCGGGGGACAATGTACTCTTTGAAGGGGCGCAAGGCTGCTTCTTGGATGTGGATCATGGCACATACCCTTTTGTGACCTCATCAAATACCACGGCAGGTGGTGTTTGTACGGGTTCTGGTGTGGGGCCACGTGCGATTGATGAAATTCTCGGTATTGTGAAAGCGTATACTACCCGCGTAGGTGCTGGGCCATTCCCAACAGAATTGCATGATGAAACAGGCGCTTTATTGGCGAAGCGTGGTCATGAATTTGGTACGGTGACAGCGCGTGCACGTCGTTGTGGTTGGTTTGATGCCGCCTTAATGAAACGCTCCGTGCAATTAAACAGTTTCACGAGTTTGTGTTTAACGAAACTTGATGTGTTAGATGCCTGTGAGACCGTGAAGATTTGTACGGGCTACAAGCTTAATGGCAAACAAATTGATTTGCCGCCTGTGGATGCAGCGCAAGTTGCGGCATGCGAACCCATCTATGAAGAAATGCCAGGTTGGCAAACGTCGATTCTTGGTGTGACTGAGCTCGACAAATTGCCTGCTAACGCACGTGCCTATGTGGATCGCATTCAAGCTTTGCTGGGTGTGCCTATCGATATTATTTCTACTGGGCCTGATCGCGCTGAGACGATTGTTTTACGCGATTTGTTTTAACTGTCAGCCTGGGCCGCGGTCATTTTCGCACTTGCCTTCACTGGCACCCCGGCCTTGAGCCTGTCATCCCGGAATTTTCCGAAGAGAGCCTCACTTGTCATCCCAGAATTTTCCGGAGGAAAATGTCTGGGATCTAGATTCCAGACATTTGCTGTGCAAATTCAGGAATGACAAAACTGAAATTTTTAGGCTGAAGCAGGATCCCGTGTTCCTTCCAAAAAGCGTCGAAGGCAGGGATAGCCTTCGTCGAGCGCCAGGGATGGCTTTATGCGTCTTTTTGGAAGGGACACGGGATCCTGCTTTAAGCTGAAGCTTTCTCGTCAGTGAAACAGCAAAAAACCGACCAAAATCTATATAAAATTTGCACAGATTCTGCTATGCTCGATCGTTATGAATAAAGGTAAAAAATCCACGACAAACGTGGTAGAAATCAAAGGGGATTATCGCAAAGTCGGCATCGCAGTGGGTATGCCGGAAGATTCTTTCGAATGCTCAACACTATCAGAAACCAGAAATCAGGTGTCTAAAGATACCGCGCGCGAACGTTTTGTGCTTGGCGTAGACGAAAAAGAGATCGTTGCTAAAAAATTACAAACGGCTTTTCTTCAACCTCAACCTCAACCTCAACCTCAACCTCAACCTGAGCCTGAAATAAAAGATCGTCATTATATGCAAGGGGATTTTGGTGGTACCTCCTTTCCGCGACTGACTTTACAGCTTTATGTTCAGATTTGCTCAGATACTGCGCCGTTTTACCCGGTGTGTGCGTTGCCGAAGACATATCAAACCTTGGCATTTGCTTTTTTGGATGATGATAGCAATCTATGTAGTTTGAATTTAAGCGTGCTCCGTCTTCAAGGTCAGAATTATTGGGCAATGGGCTTCGTTCGGAATCTTGAGGCAAAAGAATTAAGAGACAGGCAAGTTAGCTTCTTCACAAACTTGCCGGGGTATTATCCGCCAACCGAAGGGAGTGAGATGCAACCCTTTGCTCATGGAAAATCTGTGAGTAATGTTGCATTGGTATTAAATGCATTACTTCAATCAGCAAAAACAAGCCAGTTCCTCGAACCATTGTTTGATAGTCAAAATAATCCAAATCTACCCTTTATCATGCACTGGAATGCGATAATTTCTGGTTTTATAGCAAATGAGAGTCATCTTGTTGTTCCAATTGAAGGGTTAAGCAATCTCAGTGTGATAGACGCAGATACTTTGACAGCTTCCTTAAGTTCACAAACTGAATGGGAGCGGTACCAAAAACAAATTGACACCTGGGATACGGAAGAAGCATTAGCGCATGCTACCGAGAAGATAAAAGATAAAAATGGAGGGCTTCCCATGCCAACTTTTTTTGTGCGCAAAAAACAAAGTATTGAAGAACAGATTAATGCATTGCTGGATGAATTTGATAATGAGGTCGGCTATCTAAAAGATACTACTTCCGTGGCAAAAGCAAAAGCAGTGTCTAAAGCACTTCGCGCTGCAATGGACCGTTTTAAAAAAGCGGAAAACAGTCACCAAACCATTAAAAGCGGCTGTGCCATAACCATCCGTGATGCGATGCCCACACTCAACCAGCACAACACGATCAAAAAAATTCTCGTTAATTTACTGGCGTTATTTTTGTTGCCGGTGCCAACGGTACTAGCTTGGACGTATCGTGCTTGTTATACCCAGTCTTCGGCCTTTTTTAGTCCCAACACCCGCCTTGGTAATTGTGCTGATGCACTGGATCACAAAATTCGCGCCTTAAAGCTGCCAAAGTCACAGAAATCTTAAAGCTCCAAATCTGATCGTTTAAGCAACCTATCCCGCTAAAAGAACCCTTTAAAGATTTATTGGGTCTCAAAATATGGGTGTTGTTTGTATACAGGGGATGCTGCTGGCGAGGAGGCGCTTGAGGTGCTGAATAAGGATATGCCTCGCACGATTTTTTACGGGTCGAACGAGCAGTTGGATCAATTCTATTTAGGTTTGCTTCGGGCTTATCCTGGCACACAATTTGCTAAGGAAGCATCCGACGGCCATGACTCAGAATTACGCTTTTCTTATGTGGATGATAATCATTGTTTGTGTGGTTTATTCATCAACATCTTTCGTCATCATGGTAAAAACTATTGGGCTTTGAGTTTTGCGCGAAACCAATGTTTATATTCAAGGCTTGGTTCGCGCAAAGCCTACGAGTTAGCAACCTTTCTTTTTCATCAACATGCGAATGGTTTCTTTTTGAGAATCCTGGCCGATGTAGGTTGAATTTTCAGCGCCGGTGATGGTGCTGCTATAAAACAACATTTGTTCGTTTAATTGTTTACAAGTCATTTTTTCAGGTGGGGTGTTTGGTACGTCCCAACCACTACAGCCAGTTAGGCCAATTGCCAAGGCGACGGATAGAAGAATCTTTTTCATGGTATATGTCTCATGTGTTAAAAACAGGGAGATTCTACCATTATTGAGTATATTATCCAATATTTTCTTGCATCCAATTGATAAGTAAAGTAAAGTGATGGTAGATTTAGGAATAACAAAACAATAGAAAAACCCGCACAGGAATGCAGTAAAACACATGAAAGATTTTAGTAAAGACCCTAACGCCGACAAAGAAGCGACGCGTTACGAAAACCCTATCGCCAGTCGTGAGTGGATCATGAAAGTCCTTGAGGAGCGTGGTAAGCCTGCTTCACATGATCAACTTTGCGGTTTGCTGAAGGTCGATGACACGGTGCAACAAGAAGCGCTTCGCCGCCGTCTAGAAGCGATGGCGCGCGATGGGCAACTCTTAAAAAACCGTCGCGGCAGTTTCGGTTTAATCGATAAATTACATTTGATTCGCGGTCGTGTACATGCACATCGTGATGGTTATGGTTTTGTGATCCCCGAAGACAAAGTAAAACACCCTGACGATTTGGTGTTGAATGCACGCAGTATGCGTTCTGTATTTCACAATGATCGCGTATTGGTTCACGTGAGTGGCCATGACCGACGTGGCCGTGAAGAAGCGGTGATTATTGAAGTCCTTGAACGTAACACCCAGCATGTCGTAGGGCGTTTGTTCGAAGAAAACGGTATTTACCTTGTTGTACCGGATAGTAAAACCATACACAAAGATGTGTTCATTCCGCCAGATAAATTAAATAAAGCGGAGCCTGGTCAGATTGTGATGGCGAACATTATTGCGCAACCGAGCAAACGTTTTCGTCCTACCGGTGAAATTTCAGAAGTGTTGGGCGAGCATATGGCGCCTGGCATGGAAATTGATATTGCCTTGCGTTCACGGGATTTACCGCATAAATGGACGCCAGAAGTCTTAGCAGAAATCGAAGGGATCAGTGAAACAGTTTCAGAAGCCGACAAGAAAGGTCGCTTTGATGTGCGCGATTTGCCCTTGGTGACCATCGATGGTGAAACGGCACGTGACTTTGATGATGCTGTTTATGCAGAAGCATTACCGAAAGGTGGTTGGCGTTTGATTGTTGCGATTGCCGATGTGAGTCACTACGTACAGCAGGGCAGCGCTTTAGATTCTTCTGCAGAAGATCGCGGTAATTCAGTTTATTTCCCTGGCGAAGTCATTCCCATGTTGCCAGAGATTCTCAGTAATGGTTTATGCTCGCTTAATCCGCACACTGATAGACTCTGCATGATTTGCGATATGCAAATTGATACAGAGGGAAAGCTCAAGGCTTCACGTTTTGTCGAAGGAGTCATGCATTCACAAGCACGACTAACGTATACCCAGGTTGGTGATTTTTTACAGGGAAATCAAAAAGCAATTCCTGATGCCGTGCAACCGGCGATTAATACCTTAAACAATTTATATGAGACATTGCGTTCCGCGCGCGCTGAGCGCGGTGCGATTGATTTTGAAACGACAGAAACACAAATTGTGTTTGATGAACATCGTAAAATCCAAGCGATTGTGCCAGTACATCGCAATGATGCGCATAAAATCATTGAAGAATGTATGTTGATGGCGAATGTGGCCGCCGCTAAATTTGTGCAAAAAGAAAAATTGCCGAGTTTGTATCGTGTTCACGGTTCACCAAAACCCAGCAAAATTGATGAGCTGCGAGAGTTCTTGAAAATGTTAGGCTTACAAATTGGTGGTGGAGAAACGCCTGCCCCTAAAGATTTTTCTAAATTATTACGTGCCACACGCGAACGTCCTGATGCTGAAATTATTCAAACGGTGATGTTACGTTCTTTATCGCAAGCGGTTTATTCGCCCGATGATGATGGCGGCCATTTCGGTTTGGGCTTTGATGCGTATGCACATTTTACCTCACCGATTCGTCGTTATCCTGATTTGTTATTGCATCGCGCGATCCGTCATCATTGCCAACAGAAATCGGCAGATACCTTTGCTTATACGCATGAAGATATGCAGCGTTTAGGCGATCATTGTTCGATGACAGAGCGCCGCGCAGATGATGCAACGCGTGACGTGATGGATTGGCTGAAATGCGAATTTATGCAAGATAAAGTGGGCGAGAACTTTAGCGGAAATATTACGGGCGTGACTAGCTTCGGTTTGTTTGTCCAGCTAGATGAGGTGTATGTCGAAGGCTTGGTGCATGTAACCGCGTTAAATAATGATTACTATCGTTTCGACCCTCAGCTACAGCAATTGTTGGGTGAGCGCACAGGAAAGCGCTATCGTTTAAGAGATAAGGTCGACGTGGTGGTCGCACGTGTTGATATTGATGAGCGCCAAATTGATTTTCAATTACAGGCGTCTTCACAAAAGAAAGAGAAATAATATGCAAATCGTACTTGGTATTCATGCGGTAGAAGCCGTCGTAGAAAAAAATCCACAACGGATTAAAGAATTATTAATTGCTAAAGGTTCGCCTAGCAAAAAATTGCAATCGATACTCGATAAAGCAAGAGAGCAAGGTATTTCTGTACAAGCGATGCCGAAAGAAAAGTTGGACAAACGTGCACCCAAGTCGAATCATCAAGGTGTTATTGCGATTTGCACGGCGACTAAAGCATTAGATGAACATGACTTAAAAGAGTTGGTGGAAAATTCGGACACCAACTTTTTCTTGATCTTAGATGGCATTCAAGATCCTCATAACTTAGGTGCATGTTTGCGTACAGCAGATGCGGCTGGGGTGACGGCGGTGATTGCACCACGTGACAAGTCAGCCAGTATGTCTGAAACTGTTTGTAAGGTAGCGAGTGGTGCGGCGGAGTCAATTCCCTTAGTGCAAGTCACCAATTTAGCACGCACGATGCAAATGTTAAAAGATGCGGGTGTCTGGTTATATGGTTTTTCTGATCAAGCCGAAAAATCCTTGTTTGATACGAAGCTTACAGGTGCTGTTGCTTTGGTAATGGGGCAAGAAGGTGAAGGCATACGTGCGTTGACTGCTAAAAATTGTGATCACCTTTGCTTTATTCCCATGCATGGCACAGTCAGCAGCTTAAATGTTTCTGTTGCAACGGGCGTCGCATTGTTTGAAGCGCTAAGACAGCGTAAGTCATAACTGTCATTCCGTACTTTCCACTGTCATCCCACACTTTCCACTGTTATCCCGCACTAACCCTTGTCATCCCGCACTTGATGCGGGATCTCCATCTACTGAAATAATCTTTGTTAAGTGGTGGGGGGCATGTTTTCCAACTCGACAGCTGTCGCGCTGCTCCCACTGTCCCCCCACGCTTGACGCGGGCTCTCCTTCAGTTATTTTTTGTCATCCCAGAATTTTCCGAAGGAAAATGTCTGGGATCTAGATTCAAGTGGGAAGGGTATAGCTAAAAATGCTTATCGAGCCCGGGAGGGAATTTCTTTCAAAAACCGTCGGCGGCAGGGATAGCCGCCGTCGAGCTACAGGGATGTATTTATGCGTGTTTTTGAAAGGAATACCGGACTGGGCTTTTTTGTATTTGTGGTTGTTCTATTGCATAATCGATTGTCTTCAACGAAATATGGAGTGTCTCGATGAAAAAATCCTTATGTTTAGGTATTGCGGCGTTAACGCTAGGTCTAGCTGTTAGTGCGAATGCGATGCCAGGTCCTCGTGGCGGAGATCGCCCAGAGATGAAAGGCCCACATCACGATCGTCGTGGCGGCAATCATCCTGGTATGCGCGGCCCACACGGCCCACCACCGCATGCTCATATGCGCGGCCCACATGGCCCACCACCACATGGTCACATGAAAGGTCCACACGGCCCACCACCGCATGGTGATATGCGTGGCCCACATCGCGGTCCGCGTGGTATGCCGCCTAAAGATAGATAAACTTTTCTGTCATCTTGATGATTCACGGTGTGGGTTTAGGTTCGCGCCGTGAATGTCTTCATAGGAGTAAATGTATCTTTTCTGTTATCTATCGATTTGAATTAAGACCAGATCAGGAAATTGTTTATCAGGCATGCTGGGACAAAATCACGGATTATTTTATTGAGTATTGTGGTGCTGTGGGTTCTTGCCTACATAAAGGCGAGGGAGGCTTATGGGTTGCTTATTCACGCTGGCCAGATAAAGCGACTCGAGATGCTGCCTGGCCTAGTGATGGAAAGCCAAATCAAGCATTCCCAGAAAATATTCGCGAAGCAATTCAGACTATTCAGAAATTTAAGGTGAAAAATTCTGATTTACAGCAGTATGATGAAATCACTATGGATTTAATTCTTGATAAATTAACGACAAATCATTAGGATATATTGAGGAAAAAATGTGATGAACTTATTTTCCATTAACGCTGAGCTTGATAAAAGTCTTGTTATAGAGGCACTTAATGAAAGTCCTATCGAATCACTATGGGATTCTATTCTTAGATTGCAAGTTGAGATTTATGCTGACAAGGAAATAGCATACATCCATAAAAAGATACCGAGTTGGTATGCTATAAATTCTGTTATAGATGTTGGTTGTGGTAATGCTGCCTATGCCGCCTATCTTGCAAATAAATTTCCAGAGAAGATTTTTCATGGTATTGACGCGAACCCCCAGCTTCTGAAAATAGCGGATGAAAGCTATAATCTCCCTAACATAACTTTTTCACATGCGGATGCATCTCGCTTGGCTGAAGAAGTCACAGGTCGTTTTGATGCGGCAATATTCCGCTTTGTTGTACAGCATTTAACTGATCCTTGCGCGGTATTATCTGGTATCCATGCTTCTCTTCAGCCAGGGGGACGTATCATTATTATTGATTCTGCAGATGACTTATTCTCTTCTTCAATGAATTCTGTTTATCTTGACTCACTGTTCGAAAGTATAAAAAGCGCACCCCATAAAATTAAAAATGATCGTCATGCATCTTTTAATGTAATGACAGACATTTCAAATAAAAATAGTCAAATCAGCAAGCTCTTTGAGGTGGAAGTGTCAAACATTAACTTAGAGGCAAAAGCCGTAGCTAACGAGCAATTCATCTTAAAAACTAGACAAGAAAAAGAACTGATTTTTGCGCAAAAAATAATTTTCTTCCAGATCTGGAAGCAGCAATATGGATTGGAGGTTAACTTGAGCAGGGTCTACGATGAGTACAAGGCATTTGTTTTGGATGAAGCGGCTTTTCTCTGTGATGGTTCACACATATTAATATTAAAGAAAATTTAAAGCCTTTATAAAGCTAACTGGTCAGCTCGGTCTTCTATCACTTGTTTATAACGCGCTTGCTGCGATGCTATGACAATAAATGCGTGCACTACGCATGATCAACGTCCTCGCTAAAAGGGCCACGCAAAGAGAGTTGAATATTTAAGACTTGCAACACGCGCATCAGGGTATCGAATCGCACGGTTTTTTACCCCATCACTTCTTGGTAGGTAGCCGCCCAATCTGCTGGCTGGGATACAGAGATACTGTAGGTATGTAAATTGTATAGCGCAACAAAACCATAAGCGCCGTGTATGTGTAAACCATCGGCCTCTTGCGAGAGTGTATAGCCACGATAACCCCCATCGACCGATAGATCATGACAGCCAAAGCGTGGTGTACAGCTTTGCTTGGTCGGGGTGAACTGATGTGCCTTCTTTGAAAACAATAACACGATGCTTTGTGCGTCTCAATTTGCTTGCCTTGCTGACAAGCCTACGTATTCTTCACGATATGCGCGTCGTAAGCAACGAGACCAATGTATCTCTGCCTGTTTATCATCAGCGATTGTATCATTAACAAAATCCACCTCCCATGTAATGTATTGGCTCGCTTGTGTCCCTAATA
>BQJM01000012.1 GCA_021604705.1 marine bacterium B5-7
AAAACGAGCAGCTCGAGAAAGGTTTCTGGAAATCCCGCTTCTTCGCCCCCAAAGATGCGAACAAGCTGGGTCGTCTTATTGATGATGAAATTGCAGCCCTGAAAAATCGTCCAAGCCCACAAAAATGATACCTATCCCCTCAAATCACGATTTGAGGGGCAATCCTGAGCAAAAAACTCCCATTACCTTGCGAGTCTCTTAATCTTCCCTTAATATTTCATTACCAATTTGATTGGGATTTTATATTTAATGGGCTTTGCTGACAGACATCACTGTGGCAAGCAAAACAAAAGGAAATTTGTCATGTTTAAGAAAACTCTACTCGCTACAGCAGTAGTTGGTTTGATGTCCACAAGTGCTGTTTATGCTGCAGATCAAGATGCTCGTTTCTACGTAAGTGGTCATGTTGGTGGCGCAATTGTCGCTAACGTTATGGATACAGCGGAAAATGAAGCAAATAGTGCAGATACAGCAAAACTCGAAGCTAAGTACAACACCGGCGTTAACGGTTTAGCTGCTTTAGGTTACATGTTTAACAACAACTTCGGCGCAGAACTCCAAACTGGTTTTATGCACGCTAACATGAACAAAATGGAAAGCGCGAACACAGAAGTGTCGACTTCTGGTTCTTTGAATGCGATTCCTGTCATGGTTAACGGTTACTGGCACTTCAGCAACTTGTCTGACACCTTAGTTCCTTATGTTGGTGTTGGTGCAGGTTATGCCAGTGTTCAAGCAAAATTCAACGAAGTGGGTACAGGGAACACAGACAACGACACAACCACCGGTACGATGGCTTACCAAGGTATCGTAGGTTTAGGTTACAACTTGTCTGACAATGCAACATTGGGTGCAGAGTATCGTTACTTCTCAACAACCAATGCGGACTTCAAGTACACTAACGCTAGCACCAACTACAAAGCAAACAGCAAACTGCAAGAAAGCATGTTTAACGTAGGCTTTACTTGGCGCTTTGATGCATAATCATTATTGATTTGCTAAAAGGCTCACATCAGTGGGCCTTTTTTTTGGCGTATTGTCACCCCGGGCTTGACCCGGGGTCTCCATCCATTACCATGGTGCCTTCGGGAGATTCCGGCTCAAGGCCGGAATGACAACAATCGCCAACAGAGAGCCAACAATGTTCCAAAGCCTATCCGACCGCCTTCAACGTGTTATCAAAAATGTCCGTGGTCACGGTCGCTTAAGTGACGACAATATCCAAGATGCCTTGCGTGACATTCGGGTTGCTTTGCTAGAAGCCGATGTTGCCCTACCCGTTGTAAAATGCATACTCGACGATGTTAAAACCCGCGCAATGGGCGAAGAAGTTGCCACCAGTTTGAATCCAGGTCAGGCATTCACAAAAATTGTCAATGAAGAATTAATTCGTTTAATGGGTGACGAGTGCACGGAACTCGATTTAACAGCAACACCCCCAGCCGTCATCTTAATGGCGGGTTTACAAGGTTCGGGTAAAACCACCTCGACAGCAAAACTTGCGCGTTTCTTAAAAGAACAAAAGAAAAAAGTGTTAGTGGTCAGTACCGACATTTATCGCCCTGCCGCGATCGACCAATTAAAAACAGTGGCAGAGCAAGTAGAAGTAGATTGGTTTCCTTCAAGCGCCGATCAAAAGCCCGTTGCCATCGCCAATGCGGCGATTACACATGCTAAGAAACAATTTCATGATGTTGTGATTGTTGATACCGCGGGTCGACTACATATCGATGAAGCCATGATGCAGGAAATCAAAGCTTTACATGCTGCTGTCACCCCTGTCGAAACCCTATTTGTGGTAGATAGCATGACGGGGCAAGATGCTGCAAACACAGCAAAAGCCTTTCATGATGCCCTGCCTTTAACGGGTATTGTTCTAACGAAAGTCGATGGTGATGCGCGCGGTGGTGCCGCCTTATCGATTCGTCACATCACAGGAAAACCGATTAAGTTTCTAGGGGTTGGAGAAAAACTATCAGCACTAGAATCCTTCCACCCGGAGCGTCTAGCCTCACGTATTTTAGGCATGGGCGACATGATGGGTTTAATCGAAGAGATTGAAGCCAAGGTCGACGAAAAGAAAGCAAAAAAAGCCGCAAAGAAATTAAAAAAAGGCGGCTTTGATTTAACAGATTATCGTGAACAACTACAACAAATGAATAACATGGGTGGCATGTCTGGCTTACTCAGCAAGTTACCTGGCGCTGGTGATTTATCACAAATGATGAAAGATAAAGTGAACGACAAGATGTTCGATCAAACCATCGCGATTATTAATTCCATGACACCGAAAGAACGCCGCAAACCTGACTTGATTAAAGGCTCACGCAAACGCCGCATCGCAAATGGTTCGGGGAAAGAACTCTCTGACGTCAATCGTTTACTCAAGCAATTTAACCAAATGCAAAAAATGATGAAAAAGGCCGGCAAAAAAGGCGGTATGCAAGGGCTGATGCAATCCATGCAGGGTAGAATGCCGCCTGGAATGATGGGGTAGGCTAAAATGATGATTTTGGCATTACCCCACATGCTTAACTCCCGATTAGTCGTATAATTCCGTAGTCAACTCCCGATTAGTCAGCTTTTTAAGGAGTTCGGTACTAATTAGTCAGCCTAATTCGGAGTTAGCGCTTTTCTTCTCCCTATTTTTAATAATACCTTAATATTTCCTTGATAAACTTACCCTTAGGTTTACGATAGAAAATAGAGGTGTAAGATGCCGTTTAATTCCAATAATGATGATACTGCTAGACTCGCTCAAGCAATGACAAATGCTGTCCTTGACGATCCTGCATCAGATACATCTGAGAAATGTGATGAACACGTTGATAACGACTTTAGAGAAATTCGTATTGAAGCGCTACTTGAAAAAACCGGCACACTCAGCACAGAAGAACAAAAAGAACTTGAGAGCTTACTCACACAACAAGATAAGAGCAGCCCAGCATCGCCTGTGCGTAGATCAGCGAGCTCATCTCCTTTTCAAGAAAACACAGCTAGCCATACACCTAAACTAAGCCTAAAGGACTACTTGAACCAGCTTACTCAAGAAAAAAAACAACGAGACAACTACGACACCTCAACACCGGAAGGTAAAGAGGCAACAGTAGTCAGCTTAATTTGTTCATTATCGATTTTTGACAGCATCTTCTCGCACAAACCCGTATTTACAGACTTAACACCAGAGCGACGTGATTTTCTGGCTCAGCTCCAGGCTCAATTACTTGCCGATCTTGCGCAACGTAGACAAGCAATAAAAAACGTGCAAACGCCTGCTGCTGGGGAGCTATCACCCTTTTTCACAGATCGCCATGCTGAACAATTCCCCACCCCTTCAGAAGCGGCAGGGAAAGGCCCCAAGCGCTCAGCAAAATAATAAATACCAACTCACACTATATTCGCATTGTTATGAACCGGTGTCGTTGATGCACCCTGCTGCTCTGCTAATCTTAGCGGTATTCTATCCTCCGTTGGCGCACTGAAGCGCGATTTAAACAATCCCGCACGGCGCGTTAAAGCATGCACCACGGCAGGTGTATTTTGCATATCGATCAACTGCTTATCTAAAAACTCTGCACTTTTCCCACGCTCCCATGTTTTATCCTCAGCGCTACAACAAGAAGAAACACAGCAACACACCATATAACGTTTAGCGTTAGACCAATGTGACTCTTGCTTAAACATGGGGTTACACGCTTCGCGCGCTGCGCGACCCTCTAAAAATGCAGAACCAAGGCCCGAAAAAGTAACCAACCACTTGGTCAAGCTCAGCAGGACTAAGGCCTGATAAACATTGGGAAGAATCCCAAGCCCTGTAATCAACAGCGCTAATGAAAAATTCATCACTAAACCAAACGTTGAAGACACCTTAATATGCTGACTATCTTCATTTGCCCATAAACGGCAACGAAGAAGCTCATAGCCAAAGTGTGGGATCACCCCCGTAGACATGGTAATCATCGCCAAATAGCCGAGCCACTGATTCGCCGGTTCAAGCTGCGTAAACCACCCATCATCACTACCAAAAAATATCTGGCTGACTTTTAAGGTTGCCAAAGGACCCATGCCGAAAATATTATAGAAACCAATGCAACCTACCATTGCTGCAATCATTCCCAGGAATGTCATTTTAAAACGTTCGCTATCTCTTTGCGGAACTTTTGGCAGTGCATGGGTTGGAATCAATGCGGTAATATCATCAGCCAAACGTGGCGTACTATCTTCATTTAACATCAACGTCCAAACTGCCGCTAAGAAACTATTCGCCTTACCCGCAAGTTGGTCAAAGGTAGCGGTATCACCTCGTTCATACGCCTTTTTTAGCTCCACGCGCAAAGCCTCAATTTTCGCGATAACATGCTCTCGACACGCACGGTATTCAGGACTTTCAAAGGGGCTGCTTGCCCAATCGATAATGGCATGCATGCCCATATCGGTCACTTCTGGATAAAAAGCAATATTGGTTGCTAATCCCGCTAGCATAAAAACAAACTGACAAGCACGGCTATTTAAAATATTAGCCAACACCGTAAACGCATGAATATCATAACTATAAAAAATACCTGCAGCACCATTCGGCGAATCTAAACTAAGCCCTGTAATCGCAACAAAAGCCACAACACCACCATAAGACAAAGGTATTTTCACTACGTTCCATGCAACGCCTTTCGCTGTCCATGTACGCGGGTCAAAATCTCTTACCCAACGCCATGTCGCAAAGTTTTGAAACGCTTGTTCATTATGTGCGGTCACAACACGTCGTTTACTTTCTTCACTGGTCACAGCAATCACCATGCCAGCTGGAATTCTTGCTGCGGGATGCCAAAGGTAAAAAAACTTTTGATCCATCAGCGCAACAGAAAAACCCGCTTGCGCACCCATCGCTAAAAACGTACAGCCCCAACCGACATAACCCATTGCACGCTGCAGTTGCGTTAACTGTAGTGGGTTTGCTAACGTTGAGTCACTCACCTCTATCGCTTTTTCTGCTCTTCTTTCTTCGTCTGCCATTGCACCGCTCCTATTGATATAACTCGCCTAATATTACGCCTGTTTCTTCTTATTTGTTAATACTCCCTTAAGAAACCCGATTTAAACTGGGATCGAAGGATATAAGAGGAGTACACATGATGAAATATTTTAGCAATCAAATCGCACAAGCCGTTGCGACAGCCAATCAACGCGCTGATGAGCCCCTAAGCATCAAAGCTTTAGTAGCCAGATTAAAACTTGAGCAATCTGTGCGCAGCCATATTTCCTCAAGCAGCCATTTTAACGAGGATTTTGGCGCTAGTTTGCAGCGTAGCTTGGGGTATTTAAAAGCTTTATTGGCTCAACCGCAGGTGAAAGATCACCATCGTGAGGGGTTGGAAGCGATTTATCAGCGCACCCAGCAGCAGTGGATCGGCCATATTCAGTCCACACACACAGGTCCATCGGCTCAGCATGCGGCAACGCCAGCATCATTTTGGGCTAAAAATCAAGCAGTATCGAGCCCTCAACCTGCTGCATCCGCATCGAATCAGTCACCAGGCCTCAAGCGCGGTTAATCCGAGACGAATCACGGCCTAAAAAGCTTCCAAAAGAGGGGGAATACTGTATAATCCCCCTCCTTTGAGTTCTGAATCGTTTCGAGGAAAATTTTATGGTCGTTATCAGACTAGCCCGCCACGGCAGCAAGAAGAAACCCTTCTACCACGTGGTCGCTACCGACAGCCGCAATGCGCGTGATGGTCGTTACATTGAAAAGTTAGGTTTCTATAATCCAATTGCTGGTGTATTCCAAGAACGTTCGCGTTTGGATATGGCACGTGTGGATTACTGGTTAGGTGTAGGCGCCAAACCATCTGCGCAAGTTGCAAAGCTAATTAAAGATACGCGTAAAACAGGTGAAAAAGCCGCTGCCTAATGACCGGCACGTCGTTGTCGGTACCGTTGGACGTGTCCACGGAGTAAAAGGCTGGGTGTCGATACAATCCGACACAGAACCTCACGACAATATTTTTGATTACCAACCTTGGGCTTTACGCATACAAGGTGAATGGCAAAGCGTCACTGTGACAGCTAGCCAACGGTCTGGGGGCAAACTCATCGCACAGTTTGATGATTGCCAGGACCGAGAAATTGCGAAACGTTATACTAATGCCGATATTGGTGTATTTCGTAGCCAATTGCCTGATTTGCCGGAAGGCGAATACTATTGGTCAGATTTAGAAGGCTTAAATGTGGTAACCACCCAGGGTGAAACCCTAGGTAAAGTTGACCACCTTTTGCCAACCGGTGCGCACGACGTACTGGTGATACAAGGGGAAACACAAACGTTGATCCCTTATGTGATGGACCGGTTTGTTAAGCATATTGATGTAGACAAACAAACTATCACAGTGGATTGGGATGCGGACTGGATGAATGAGGCATGAAATTTGCCGTCATCTCCTTGTTCCCTGACATGTTTGCCGCGTTAGGTGCCAGTATTACCGGCCGCGCACAAACAGAAAAGTTATTGACGATTGACTGCATTAACCCACGGGATTTTGCAGACAATAAACATCACCGGGTGGATGACGAACCCTACGGTGGTGGACCGGGAATGGTCATGCAGGCGCAGCCTTTAATCGCTGCCATCCAGCATGCCAAACAAACCCATACGGGCCCAGTCATTTATTTGTCGCCGCAGGGTAAACCACTGCAGCAACAAATTGTCACTGAGTTTGCTGCCCTGCCCGACTGTATTTTGTTGTGCGGGCGTTACGAAGGCATTGATGAACGGATTATCCAACATCATGTCGACAGCGAACTATCTATCGGCGACTATGTGTTGAGCGGTGGAGAGTTAGCTGCGATGGTATTGATTGATGCCATCACGCGTTTGTTGCCAGGTGCGTTAGGCGATCCGGCTTCAGCCACACAAGACTCTTTTTGTGATGGTTTGTTGGACCACCCGCATTATACGCGACCAGACACCTTTGAAGGTATGTCGGTCCCGGCGGTGCTACGCAGTGGTGATCATGCCGCAATACGTCAATGGCGTTTGCAGCAGGCTTTAGGCCAAACCGCATTAAAGCGGCCAGATTTATTGGCTAATCGTCCACTGTCGGATGAAGAGCAACGGTTATTAAAGAATTTTCGAGGAGAGTAACATGAGTAAAATTATCCAGGCCTTAGAAGCTGAACAAATGAAAGAAGACGTCCCTGCTTTTCAATCAGGCGACACTGTTGTTGTCAGTGTAAAAGTGAAAGAAGGTAGCCGCGAACGTTTACAAGCGTTTGAAGGTGTTGTCATTGCGCGTCGTAACCGTGGTATGAATTCTGCATTCACCGTACGTAAAATCTCTCACGGTGTGGGTGTGGAACGAGTATTTCAATTGCATAGCCCGATCATTGATTCTATCAGTGTGAAACGTCGTGGTGATGTGCGTCGTGCAAAACTCTACTTCTTACGCGGTCGTAGCGGACGCTCTGCACGTATCAAAGAAAAAATTACTGCAAAAAGTAGCAAGTAATTTCGAGCGAATTAAAAGACCTGCACTGCAGGTCTTTTTTTTAATCATCAAAATCGTTGTCGAATTCTCGTAATTCTCGCGCCAATCGCTTTTTTTCCAACAACTCTTCTAAGGTGCGGCGAGCCTTCACTTTATCTGCAGCTTTCGAGTGCGTCACCTCTTCCTTGATTGCGCCATCGTCATCATTCACTGCATCATCATTATCAAGCCCATCCACATCATCCGTATGCGAAGCTATCATAATCCTATCCTCCCAGATCTGATTATAACTAAAAATGGGAAAACGCAAATAGACAAATCAAGAAAAACGTGTCGAAGTTTGATCGCTTAAAGAGACATATGATCAAGGATTATCAACTTTCAGAAGAAGTGAAAAATGCTTTACCAAAAAATGCGATAAGCAAAGGAGGAAGTAACATAATAGCTAAACCAAAAGATAAGAGGATTTCGTAGTGGGCCTGGCCTCCTACATCCACACCCATGGGGGGAATGAAGCCAACAATAAAGGTCGTCACAGCGGCAACAGTACCCAAGAAAGCCATCAGCCAAATCCCCCAGCGACCGCCAGGAATACGATAGGCTTTAGGATCGCGTGTGGACTTACGTAGCACCACACCCGCAATAAACATCATCACGTACATAATCATGTAAAGCTGTGAAGCCAAGGCTGTCAGCAGCCAATAAGAACCATTCACACTCGGCATGAAAATAAAGGCTGTTGCCAAGCCACTAACGAGAACAGCCTGTGTGATCAACAAAAAAGCGGGTGCCCGATGACGATTCTCTCGTTGACAAATACGTGGCAAATAACCATCTTTCGCGGCCAACAACAAACCTCGCACGGGTGCAATAATCCAATTGTTCACACCGCCCATACCGCCAATAATCAACATCATTGCCACCAAAGGCATCATCCAATGCAAATGGTACGTTGTAAAGAAGGCATCAAAGGCTTGCATCAAGCCTGCGACCAGGCTAATTTTCGCTGAAGGCAATACAATCGCAATCGCCAAAGAACCGAGTAAGAGCGTGACAACAATAATAGCCACTGATGCAATCATCGCAATAGGGAAGTCACGTTGCGGATTTTTAACATCTTGCGCATGTACTGCCGCCACTTCCATTCCACAGAACGACAACATAATACCCGTCAATGACACCCATAAGTTCGTGTCATGGTGTATGGGTAATAGTGCGTGCCAAGAAAAATGGATTTGCATGTGATGACCTGTTGCTATCCAAATAATTCCTAATAGGATAATAATAGCCATTGGCAAAAATAATCCGCCGATACTACAAATAGCACTGAATAATGCAGATAATTGAATACCCAACAAATTAAGGAAAGTCGCACCCCAAAAAGCAATCAATATCACTGAGGTTAAAAACCATTTGCTCGCCGCCAGATCCGGAGAAATAAGATAGCCCAGTGTCCCTGCAACAAAGGCCAAAATGGTTGGATACCAAATCACGTTTTCTACCCACTGCAACCAAATAGCGAAAAATCCGTAATGCTCGCCGAACGCTAACTTCACCCAGTCATACACGCCATTGTGCTCAGGATGATTCGATGCCAGCTCCGCAGTAATCAAGGCACACGGCAATAAGAAGCAGATCGCACCAATAAGAAAATAAAAAATGAGTTCACTGCCGAACATCGCCGTCGCCGGCAAATTACGAATACTATCAACTGAACCCACGGTGATCATGATCAGACTGAAGATACTCAGTGTTTTTAAGGTCGATGTGCGGCTGGTTGACATAATATATTGCTTGGCAAATAAACATCGATGGTGCCAGAAGCTTCGTGTGTTTTCAAGTCAAGGGCAACTCTTAGCGTTGGGATAAGCATTAAATCGCCTTAGTAATGTGGTTGAGAGATGTCTTTCGGAAACCGTCGGCGGCAGGGATAGCCGCCGTCGAGCTCCAGGGATGGATTTATGCGTGTTTTCGAAAGACATCTCTCAACCACGTTACTAACAATCACATGCCATTTAACGCTGACATTGCCTCAATCACCCTATAAGGTGAGCGAGCAGGATCTTGCATCGCTTCCACCGGCAGATAAAGACTTTGCTCCAAGACGTACTGTCCCGACATCGCAGCGTGAGACACTTGATCCGTAAACACCATCCAAGTGGTGTTCGGCGGCAAACGCAACGTTTCTTGATCCACTGTTTGTTGATATTGCATATCCGCCTTCATGCGATGGTGTAATTGCAACATAAAATGATCGTACAAACTCCGTGGACTCTTGGTAATACCCAACATATTTAACAACGCGCGAGACCCAGGCAAAGGTTTCGGGATCTGTTTTGCGAAACGTTGCGCTAATTGGGGAAAAGGTTCACCTGCACGCCACACACGATCTTCACCATTGGGGTTAATGTTACTAAATACACGTAAAATACGTTTCCCCTGCACTGGATTTGAAGGAAAAGCATCCACATGCAAACGCGTATCATCTTGGCGATAGGAACTAGCACGCCCCTTGATTTGTACCGGCCGGTAACTCGTTTTAGCCGGCATTAAATGTCCTTGGTAATCGGGCAAAACGCGCTGGACCAGCCCCAAGCTATAATCGTAAAAACGCTGCATCATCCGTGACAATAATTCATGTTGCCCTATTGGCACACTGCACCCTTTCAACGTTTTCGTTGCCGCCTGCCAACTCACATTTTTAGACTGACCATCAGTCACGCCTGGCGTTAAAAAAGCTTGTTCTTCTGGTTGCAACTGAAATGCTAAACCAGGAAAAAATAAAACATGACCCGTTTCCAGTGCGGTCAGTGCTGCAGAAGCATCTGCTGGACCAAGCGTCGGTTTCCATTGCGTATAGGGTAAAGGCGTTAAAACAGACATCCCTGCTCCTTATGCTTTAGGTGGCATCATGGCCACATGAATAGTGACTGGTGGCACTGTCGCCCCCGTTAACTGCTGAAAAACATACAATTTCTCAGGCTGAAGCGGTGAAAAACGTTGGCGAATCGCTGAAGAAATCGTTAAATCACCCCACCAAATCAGCGCAGCGCCTGCCGCATGCACTGCAGTTAATGAAATCTTCGGATTATACCAAGGCTGCCAATCCATATAGACTTTAGGTTTATCTGCAGAATAGAATGCAACATTCCCAGCAAGCCAACGTGGCCCCACCACATATCTTAATGGACGATGAAATTTAGCATGCCACAACTGCGTTACTTTTCTTGCAATAGCAGGCCCGGGAAAATTACCCGTACCTGTCTCTTGATTCTTGTAAGGCTCTAACACTTGCGCATAGTAATACCCGAATGCCATTAAGCCCATCAACACCAACCATACAATAGAGAACCGCTTTAATTCACGCACACCGGCTGCAGACTGCCAAGCATGTAAGATTAATACACCCCATAAACTCACTAGAGGCACACCCCACATAGGCTCTAAATGCATACCTGTTGCCAGGGATAGCGATAAGGTCACGAACAGAGGTCCTAGGGCCATAATCCAGATGAAACGCCCTGCCCACGTGTCATTCGCGTGATGAGGCTTCGTGCGCTTTCCTAAACAAAGCAAACACAAAAAGGCCGGTACAAAAGCACCCGCTTGTTCTGCAAAGAATAAAACAGGATTCTCTAGGTGATTAAACCAATGAATTGTTTCATCTTGCGCACGTAAAAATGCGTAGTGCAAGGTGATGTAATGATGCTGAGCCAACCACAAGACATGTGGCAAGACACACGCCAGTCCCACAAATGTTGCGAAACAAAAACCTCTTGTCACATCCATGTCACGATGTTGAAAAACAAAAATGGCCATAGGCACAAATAAAACAATCGCATAATATTTAGTAAGCGTTGCAACGGCTGCTAATAGGCCGACCCAAAACCACGCACGATATTTTTTCGTCATAATCGCATGATAAAATGCAAGTGTTAATAGTGGCCATACCGCAAGCTCAATGACATTGTCATTAAATTGTGTTGCCGCAATATTGAAATAATACACACTGGCTAGACATAAACTCGCCACGACGGCTTGCGATGGACTTAATATCTTTTTTGCGAGCTGCCATACCGACCAAATACCGAGGACAATACATAATTGACTCAAGAAATAGAATGGCCAATTCACATGACCAAACAGTGCGACGACACCTCGAGACAGCCACGCATTCACCAAGGGATTTTTATCATAACCCCACTGTAAATATTGCCCCCAGGTGATCCCTTCCATGGTATCTAGCGGTAAATTATGGCGCACGATGTTAGGTAGTAAGGTCCAGACAAGAACATGCAGACAAATAAATAACCAGAAAAGACGTTGGCAACGATACGCTGACATAAAGGGGCCTTATGAATATAGGGTTTATCAGCAAAATACGCTATAATTTCTGGCCTGACAATAGGAAGAGAACATGGCCAAGACAGATCCCATTAACTTTGAACAATCACTGGAAACCTTAACGCAATTGGTTGAGGAGATGGAACGTGGGGATTTAGCACTGGAAGATGCACTCAAAAAATTCGAGCACGGTGTGACACTCACGCGTCAATGCCAAGATGCCCTCAAAAAAGCAGAACAACACGTACAAATATTAATGGAAAAAAATGGTGTCCAATCCTTCGAGCCTTTTACCACAGACGATGCAGACACAACTCACTAATTCTCTCTCGCTATGGCAACAGCACATCACAACAGCGATGCTGCGGTTTTTGCCTAGCCAAGATATGGCCCCCTGCGCCCTGCATCAGTCTATGCATTACGCTTGTTTAAATGGTGGAAAACGCTTACGTCCCGCATTAGTGTATGCGACAGGTGCCAGCTTAGGTGCGGCACGTGACGACTTAGATTTTCCGGCCTGTGCTGTCGAGTTTGTACACGCCTATTCCCTTATTCATGATGACTTACCCGCCATGGATGATGCCGATTTACGACGCGGCAAACCTACATGCCATAAAGCCTTCGGTGAAGCCACCGCCATTTTAGCGGGTGATGCCTTGCAAGCCTTGGCATTTCAAGTCCTGAAAACACAACCCCAACAGATAACCGCTGAATTAAGCCAAGCTGCTTTAGCCATGGTGGATGGACAAGCTCTAGATTTGTTAGCGACCGGAAAAATCTTAACACAAGCAGAACTTGATACCTTACATGCGGGGAAAACGGGCGCCTTAATTACAGCAAGTGTTCTCTCTGGCGCGCTGGCTGCAGGTCTCGAAGACGCAACAACGTTAGATGCCTTACGTCAATTCGCACAGTGCGCAGGCTTAGCATTTCAAATCCAGGATGACATTTTAGATGTGACGGCGAGCACCGAACAACTCGGAAAAACACAAGGCAAAGATGCTGACTTAAACAAACAAACTTACCCTGCTTTAATGGGACTAGACGGTGCACAAAAACGTGCGCGCGATTTAATTGAAAAAAGTATTCGTCACCTAGAAGCGATTCATTTAAATAATTCTATCCTCGCTGATTTAGCGTGGTATATGATTGAGAGAGATAGTTAAATCAGTCACAAAACATGAGATAAATGTCTTGAAATTACTTAACAAAAACCGTATCGCACAGAAGATTTATATGCCTGCAAGAGATCACTAAATGAATGACCAAAAACGAATGGGATATCTCCAATAAAAACCTTTCGAGGGCAGGACGCCCTCGTAGAGCTACATGGACAAATGAATTGAATCAGTCACAAAACATGAGATAAATGTCTTGAAATTACTTAACAAAAACCGTCGGCGGCAGGGATAGCCGCCGTCGAGCGCCAGGGATGGCTTCATGCGTGTTTTTGTTAAGTAATTTTAAGACATCTAACAAAGGTATTTTAAGTATTTAATTATGGAAAAATCTTACACCCCCAAAGACATCGAACAACGCTGGTATAACACCTGGGAGACCAACGGTTACTTTAAATCAAGCGGCGAAGGTCAACCCTATTGCATCGTCATCCCGCCTCCCAATGTAACAGGCACTTTACACGTGGGACACGGCTTCCAGCAAACACTCATGGATGTCATGACACGTTACCATCGCATGTGCGGTGACAATACTTTATGGCAAACGGGTACCGATCACGCGGGTATTTCCACGCAAATGGTCGTAGAACGCCAGTTAGCACAAGATGGCATTTCTCGTCATGATTTAGGACGAGAAACTTTCTTAGATAAAGTGTGGGCATGGAAAAAACAATCCGGCAACATTATCTCTGAACAAATGCGTCGTGTGGGAAATTCCACCGACTGGGATCGCGAACGTTTCTCCATGGATGAAGGCTTAAGCAACGCAGTTAAAACCGCGTTCATCAAACTTCATGAAGATGGTTTAATTTATCGCGGGAAGAAACTCGTCAACTGGGATCCTAAATTCGAAACCGCGATTTCTGATCTAGAAGTGATTACCGAAGAAGAAAACAGTTCTATTTGGCACATTCGTTACCCCATTAAAGACACTGATCAGTTTATTACAATTGCAACAACACGTCCCGAAACTTTATTCGGTGATACCGCGATTGCCGTTAACCCTAACGATGAACGTTACAAAGCGTTGATTGGGAAATATGCCACTATTCCCGTTGTTAATCGTGACATTCCGATTATTGCAGACGATTATGCTGATCCTGAATTTGGTACAGGTTGTGTGAAAATCACACCTGCCCATGATTTCAATGATTACGAAGTCGGTCAACGTCATGATTTACCCATGATTAATGTTTTCACGCCCGATGCAAAAATCAATAAAAATGCACCCGAGGCTTTTCAAGGTTTAGACCGTTTTGATGCCCGCAAACAATTGGTCGACGCACTAGAAGCACAAAAATTCTTAGTGGCTATCGAAGAGCATAAACATCCCGTACCCCGTGGTGACCGTTCTGGTGTGCCGATTGAGCCCTACCTCACCGATCAATGGTTTGTAAAAGCTGATGCCTTAGCAAAACCTGCCATCGATGCTGTTAAAAAAGGGGATGTTCGTTTTATCCCAGAAAATTGGTCCAAGACTTATTATCAATGGCTAGAGAACATTCAGGACTGGTGTATCAGCCGACAACTGTGGTGGGGGCATCGGATTCCTGCTTGGTATGATGCAGAAGGCAATTTTTATGTTGGCCATGATGAAGCCGACGTACGACAAAAAAACAAACTCGATGACAGCGTTGTCTTAACGCAAGATGATGATGTGTTAGACACCTGGTTTTCTGCCAGTTTGTGGCCCTTCTCAACCCTAGGTTGGCCAGAGAAAACACCGGAGCTTAAACAGTTTTATCCAACCGCTGTTTTAATGACGGGCTTCGATATTATCTTTTTCTGGGTCGCACGCATGGTGATGATGGGCTTATATTTCATCGGCGATGTGCCCTTCCGCGATGTGTACATTACCGGCCTTATTCGTGATAAAGAAGGTCAGAAGATGTCTAAGACAAAAGGGAATGTATTAGATCCCATCGATTTGGTGGATGGCATTGATTTAGAAAGCCTAGTCAGCAAACGAACAAAAGCAATGATGCAGCCACAGATGGCGAAAAAAATCGAAAAACAAACACGTGATGAGTTTCCTGATGGCATTCAGGCAAGCGGTATGGATGCATTGCGTTTTACTTTTTGTGCCTTAGCAACGACTGGGCGTGATATTCGTCTGGATCTAAATCGTTTAGCAGGGTATCGCAACTTCTGTAACAAATTATGGAATGCAACACGTTACGTATTAATGAGCACAGAAGATGTAAGCTTCGACAATAAACCTTATGAACTGAGCTTGTTTGATCAATGGATTCTATCGCGATTACAACATTGTACCCAACAATTACGGACACAAATAGATGCTTATCGTTTTGACCTGGCCGCAAAAACACTCTATGAATTTGTATGGTATGAATTCTGCGACTGGTATTTAGAATTTTCTAAACATACCCAATCCGAGATAGGCACCAAACATACCTTGCTAAATGTTTTGGAAAACATTTTACGACTGCTTCATCCTTTGATGCCTTTCATCACAGAAGAATTGTGGCAAACCGTGAAACAACCCTTAGGGATCACGGGGGACACCATTATGCAACAAGCGTTCCCAGTGGCTGATGACGCATTACTGCAACCTGAAGTAGAAGCCAATGTCACTTGGTTACAACAAGTCATTACTGGTGTACGAAATATTCGTGGTGAAATGAACATTGCACCCGCCAAACCTTTAACTGTTTTGTTGCATCAAGGTAACGAAACTGATCACCAGCGTGCTGAAACCTTAGGCCCTATGTTAACGCAACTCGCGAAACTCGATAGTCTCACCTGGCATACCGAAGGCGAGCTACCCCCTGCGGCAACAGCACTGGTTGACGAATTAGAAGTATTGATTCCACTGGCTGGCATTATTGACAAGCAGCAAGAAGTTACCCGCTTACAAAAAGAGATTCAAAAGGTCGAAAAAGATTTAACGAAAACTCAACAAAAATTAGCAAACCCTAACTTTGCGGACAAAGCACCCGCTGAGGTGGTAGCCCTCGAAAAATCTCGGCTTGCAGATATGCAGACCACCTTACACACTCTGCAACAACGGGTGAAGATGATAGAAAGTCTATAAAAAGTGAATGCTGTCACCCCGCATCAGACGCGGGGTCTGCGACCACAGAAGCCAAACTCACAAAAACAATTTGCTATCGAATATCATATCAATCTCGAAACACTGAAGAATTGGGAACAACATAAACGCATACCAGATACAACGTCTCTGGCGTATTTAACCTGTATAGCTCAACGTCCTAAATTGATTCGTGATCTATTAAAACGCGGTTAATACAATTTCATGCCAGACTAGAAGTTGTCATCCCAGAATTTTCCAAAGGAAAATGTCTGGGATCTAGATTCCAGACATTTGCTAACACAAATTCTGGAATGACAAGTTAGGTTTCCTACGCAAATTCAGGAAATAACAAGTGGTGCTAGATGGAGACCCCGGGTCGGCGCCCGGGGTGACGCCGCCGTCATTCCGCGCTTGACGCGGAATCCCCAGGTAGTACTTTGGGAGAAAAGTCTACGCAGTCGCAGCTTCAGATTCCATCGCGGCATCGTACTGACCCAAACATGCAAGGCCATTCAAACGTGCACGTTTGTAAAAGGCTTGTTGCGCCGCAGGTACATTCTCTACTTTACCCGCCCACGCTTTCAGTGTAGCTGCTTGCAGTGCACGACCATAAGAAAAACTAAGCGTCCAAGGTTTTGCTGTATCAGACGCATTCATCGCATTCAAATGCGCGGTTGCCACTTCGTCAGATTGACCACCAGATAAGAAATTAATACTAGGCACTGCAGCTGGCACGGTGCGACGTAGAATTTTCAAAGTTTCTTCTGCGACCGTTGTGACATCTGCTTGTGCTTTACACGTACTACCAGAAATCACCATGCTAGGTTTTAAAATCATACCTTCTAAGAAAATATTGTGCGCATACAAGGTTTCAAATACGGCTTGTAAAACTGCTTCTGTCGCTTCACGACAACGTTCTTGTGTATGCGTACCATCCATGAGAAGTTCAGGTTCCACGATAGGTACGATACCATTCGCCTGACAAATCGCCGCGTAATTCGCTAAGCCTTCTGCATTGGCGACAATCGCCGCACGTGTTGGGAATACATCACTGATGTTGATCACCGCACGCCATTTTGCAAAACGTGCCCCCTGTGCTTTATAGGCTTGCAAACGATCGCCTAAACCATCTAAACCTTGTGTGTATTTCTCGCCATCGCTGAAAGGCAAAGACTTAACACCTTTATCTACTTTAATACCTGGCACCATCCCTTTGCTCGCAAGCAATTCAGGAAATGGCGTACCACTTTGTGTAGATTGCCCCAAGGTTTCTTCAAATAAAATAACGCCGTTAATATGCTCTTCTGCATCCGGTGTCGTAAACAATAATTCACGATAAGCTTGGCGACTTGCTTCGGTGGATTCTGTGTTAATTGTCGCAAAACGCTTGCCAATCGTTGGGGTCGATTCATCCGCAGCTAAAATCCCTTTGCCCGGGATAAGCATCGCATCGATCGTTGATAATAATTCAGCATGTGACATAACATATTCCTTTTTAGGTTCAGATTGCCGGTATTATACGGATTTTACGCTGCTTTTCTAGCCTACTGAGCATCCTGTGGTGTGCCTGCGCTGTATAATACCCACGTACCCAGCACACCCGCAATGGTTGATCCAGCAAGCACGCCCACGCGCATCATCACCGACATAGACCAACTGTAATGTTCGAATGCGAGCACCCCGATAAACAAACTCATGGTAAATCCAATCCCACAAATTAAGGACATACCATACAACTGCGGCCAAGTAACTTTTTTAGGTAATTTACCCAAGCCAGTCTTCACCGCTAGCCATGTTGCGCCAAAAATACCAATTTGCTTACCCAGGACTAAACCCAGAATAATCCCAACCGGTACACTATGCAGAAGGCCTGACCAAGCAAAATGTCGAAGATCAACACCAGCATTAGCAAATGCAAATGCCGGTAAAATCAAAAATACCACCCAAGGGTGTAGATGATGTTCTAAACGACTTAAAGGGGAATGTTCATCATCATTCGGATTTTTTAAGGGTATGCTAAATGCCAAAATAACACCCGCGATCGTTGGATGCAGCCCTGCTTGCAAAATGAAAAGCCACAAGAAAAATCCGACAATGACATACGGCGCATAATGCACAACACCGCGACGATTGATAACCCACAATAATGCGATGCAACATAAACTCAACAATAAGAACACACGTGATATATGCGCACTATAAAACAAGGCAATCACAATAATGGCGCCCAAATCATCTAGAATAGCCAAGGCAGTTAAAAACACTTTTAAGCTATCCGGAATCCGTGACTTTAAAATAGCGAGAATACCTAAGGCGAACGCAATATCCGTCGCAGTCGGGATCGCCCAACCACGAATAGCCAGAACGTTATGATGATTAATACAAGCGTAAATTAAAGCTGGCACCAGCATACCACCAATCGCTGCAAATGCCGGTGTCATAATCTTTTTAACCGAATTTAATTCGCCGACTAAGACTTCTCGTTTTAACTCTAAGCCTACCAAGAAAAAGAAAACCGTCATTAAACCATCGTTTACCCATAACAAAAATGGCTCATCCACACCGGTGGCGCCAAGCTTTAAAGTAATATGTGTTTGTAAAATATGCTGGTAGATATGATGAAAAGGAGAATTGTCGAACATGATCGCCAAGACCGCCGCAACAAATAGCATAATGCCACCCGCTGCTTCCATTTTCATAAATTCTTTAATCGTTCGAATTGCCATTGTTCACTCCATTATTTAAACACTGTCATCCCAGAAATCGCGCAGCGATTATCTGGGATCTAGATTCCAGACATTTGCTAACGCAAATTCTGGAATGACAAAAGCCTACCCCAAGACATCTCGCAGATACGCGTCATGCGCCGCCTGCTCTGCCTCATCCGCCATTAATACTGTCAATTTCTCTGGTCGCTCCAACACAGCATGTTGCGCTTGATTCGTACTCTGCCGTGCTCGGTTAGAGGTCGCAAATAAATTTGCCTGGCCACCTGTCATCGCCAAATACACGCGTGCCAAAATTTCAGAATCTAATAAGGCGCCATGCAGCTCACGATGAGCATTATCCACACCATACCGCTTACAGAGTGCATCCAAACTATTACGCTGCCCTGGATGCATATCTCGCGCCATTGCCAAGGTGTCAATCACCTCGCAGTAATCTGTGATTTTATCATCACGCCCAGACAACAAATTCAATTCATGATTAATAAAACCCACATCGAATGGCGCATTATGAATAATTAAGGTCGATCCTTTGACGTAATCAATGAAAGCATCAACAACATCAGAAAAACGTGGCTTGTCTCTTAGAAATTGACTGCTAATCCCATGCACCGCAAGCGCGCCAGTATCAATCTCTCGATCGGGATTAATATATTGATGATAATCGTTTTCTTGAATGCGGCGGTCAACCATCTCCACGCAACCAATTTCAATAATGCGATGACCATCTTTAGGTGCTAGGCCCGTCGTCTCAGTATCTAAAATTACGTAACGCATCATAGTCCCTTATCTATCGCTTCTGTCGCCAGTTGATCGACAATTTCATTTTCACGATGACCGCTGTGGCCTTTTACCCAATGCCAGCTAATCTCATGTTGTTTAATCACCACATCTAACTGTTCCCATAAATCTTTATTTTTAACCGGTTTTTTACTTGCTGTTTTCCAACCACGTTTTTTCCACTGTTCCATCCATTCGGTGACACCACGTCGTAGATATTCAGAATCCGTTGTTAAATCAACAACAGATGGTTTTGTTAACGCGCGCAATCCTTCAATCGCCGCCATCATTTCCATACGATTATTCGTTGTTTCAGGATCAGCGCCTGATAGTGGTTTTTCTTTGCCTTGACAACGCAACAATGCTCCCCAACCACCCGGGCCAGGATTTCCGCGACATGCGCCATCAGTAAAAATTTCAACGTGGGGTTTCACCATACTTAATCAACCCGAAAAGGCACGTCTGAACATCCCATCTTGCTATTATCTTTTAACGTTTTTCCCACAAAAAACACGCAAAATACAATAAGTATTCCTTCCATTTTTTTCGGTCAAAACGTCAAAATATAACAACAAGCTGGGCGCTCAGCTAATGCTAATGCTTCATCCCATTTTCAAACTCAAAACCTGCCTTTTCAGGTTGATTGAGTATATTTCAATATACCATTATCTAATACTAACTTAGGGGCAACAAACGCTGTATGCAACGTATTAAGTGGCACCACATGTTTTTTAAAAATCGTGACATTCACTGCGCCAAACGCAGGCCATAATACACGTCCAATCCATTCCAGCGGTTTTAAGCGATCTAACCATGATTCACGCTGGCAATACGGCCGATAAAAAATCGTTTGATGAAAAACAATCTCACCTGACAAGGGTTGCAAAAACTTACGTACTTGCCACCCACAAAACCGTTTGCCCAATTTAGCACGCGCCATCTGCCACAAACTACAGCGATTATACGTCAACAATATCAGTAAACCATCTGGTGCGCACACACGATGTCCTTCAGTCACTGCGGTTAATGGGCAATCAGCCGTTTCCAACATATGCTGCAAACACACCACATCAAATACATCGTGGGTGAAGGGTAAAGTGTCTGACTGCATGACGCAATCTGTACACGATGTTTTTGTTGGGGTAGCCCGTTTAACACAGGAAACTATTTGCTCAGGTAGAGGTGTGATCGCAGATTCATTGAGCCACAGTGCCGACTCAACCCAACGATCTGCTAAAAATTGTTGCAGAATTTGCTGTTCCGCACGCAATACGCGTCGGCCTAGTGGCGATTGTGTCCAAGCTTGGCTGCAGTTTTTCTCCATTACGCTATAATCCTTCACTCTCTATCTGAAGTCCAGGTTACCAGTGCATGAACGAACAAATCCTTCCCATCCCAGCTTTCCAAGATAATTACCTCTGGTTAATGGTAGATGGCCGAGGCCATGCTGCTATTGTCGATCCTGGTGATGCCGCGCCGGTACAAGCTTTTTTACAAGCCCATCAGTTACAACTGTCTGCCATTCTTGTGACACATCATCATGCCGATCACATCGGTGGTGTAGCAACATTGCAACAAGCAACCGGTGCTACCGTGTATGCCCCCAAAGATATTGCGCTGCCACATGTTGATGTGGTTTGCCAACATGGTGACAGCATCACGGTCTTAGGACAAACCCTCGATGTGCTAGCTGTCCCTGCACACACATTAGATCATATTGCCTACACAGGACATGTTTTCGGTATGCCCCGTTTATTTTGTGGCGACACCTTATTCTCTTGCGGTTGTGGTCGTTTATTTGAAGGCACTGCACGACAATTATATGCAGCGTTACAATTATTTTCAGATTTAGATGATGACACACTCGTTTATTGCGCGCATGAATATACCACAGCGAATATTCGGTTTGCGTTACAAGTCGAGCCAGATAACCCAGCGTTAAAAGAGTATCAGCAACATGTTAGCGCATTACGGACTAAGAACACCCCCAGCCTACCAAGCACTATTGGCCTAGAAAAACAGGTAAACCCCTTTATGCGTTGCCATCTAGATAACATTCAAGAAACTGTGCGCACACATGCGGACAAACAACTCGATAGTGAAATTAGCGTACTTGCTGCATTACGCACCTGGAAGGATACCGCATGAAAACACGTTGGTTATTCCTCCCCTTTATTTTATTGTCATGGTGTTGTCACATCGCCTATGCGGAATTCTATTTCGATGACAGCGACAACATTTGGAATGACATGCGTGACAATTTCAGCTTGCCGGAAGCCACGCGTCAACCTGCCGTCCAAAAACAAATTAATTGGTATCAACATCATCCTCACGTCTTATATCGCGTCACGACAAAAGCCAAACCTTTTTTGTATTTCGTTTATCATCAAGTCACCGAACGTGACATGCCCGCTGAGATTGCCTTGGTACCCATTTTAGAAAGTGGCTACGATCCTTTTGCTTATTCTGGCGCAGGTGCTGCGGGTATTTGGCAAATGATGCCAGGCACTGCATCCGGTTACGGGATTAAACAAAATTGGTGGTATGACGGTCGTCGTGATGTATTTGCCGCGACGAATGCTGCGCTCAGTTATTTAGCTTATCTCAATCACATATTTCACGGGAATTGGTTACTCAGTATTGCGGCCTATGATGCGGGTGAAGGCACCATTTTGCGCGCAATTCGTCGCAATAAGAAACTAGGTTTACCCACCGATTTTTGGCATTTAAAATTACCATCAGAAACACAAACTTATGTACCACGCTTACTCGCATTGGCTGCCATTATCGATAATGCAGAAGAATATCATGTAGATTTACCGCATGTGGCTAACCAGCCTTACTTAGAAAAAGTCACGCTGAAAAAACAAATCAGTTTAGCGGTAGCTGCACAATTAGCAGGTTTATCCGTAACAGAGATGTATCACCTAAACCCAGGTTACAACCGTTGGGCGACAGCCCCCAAGGGACCGTATTATTTGGTACTACCTTTGCCTAATGTGGATCGTTTTCGTGAACGCCTGCGTCACTTGCCGGACGATAAACGCATTACCTGGGAACGCCATGAAGTTGCGCACGGAGAAACGCTGGGCAGCATTGCGATACAATATCACGCCTCAGTGAAAACCTTAAAGCAAGTAAATCAATTAAAGTCTGATAATATCCGTGAGAAACAAACACTGTTAATTCCAAAAGATACCAAAAGCATGAACCGCGCTGTGATTAAAGCAACCAAAAAATATTTTGGGAATAAGTCCTCACACGCTGGACCCAAGCAGGTCACACATACAGTCAAATCTGGCGACAGCCTTTGGAAAATTGCTAAGAAATACGGTGTGAAGATTTCACAAATTCAGTTCTGGAATCAATTAAAGTTGCACCAAGAAGTACAACCCGGTAAGAAACTGGTGATGTGGAAAAAACATCGCACGCCGAAAGTCACGCAAGTCACTTACACGGTTAAAGCCGGTGATTCGCTATGGTCTATCGCGCACTTACATCATATTCCACTCGCGAAGTTAAAAGCCTGGAATCACATCCACGATAAAACCGTGGTCCATCCTGGGGATAAATTAATTATTCAATTATGAGTTTTATGAAGGCTTCCTACACGTTGCTAAGATGAACTCAAACAATCGATGGGAAAAAGACAATGCTGAACACAGGATCTTGGACAGAAAAAGAAAAATCGCCCCACGTACCGGCCATACAATTCACGCATGAAAGTGATACCTTTGAAGCCAGAGGCTTTGACTCTCTTACTGGAAAAGCCTCGCTTTTTTCGTTTGATTCAAATAGAAAACGTCATATATACGAAGGACAGCCACAGACGGCGAAAGCTCAAGCCGAGAAAAAAAACGAGGCGATCAAAAGGAACAGCGGTATCGTCATGTATGTGGATGATGCTGATGTCCCCACACATGCAACACTACATAAACCGACAGAAAATCCAGAAAACAAACGTTTCATCGCTAATGTCGATCAGTTACCGCCTTACGGTAGCGAACCAACGATGCGCTATTACAAATACACCGCCATCCGAACAACAGAACAACGAAACAAAGATGCTGAAAAATACCTTCATCCCATCTTGCTCGATAGCACCTGGGGTTGCCTCTCCATCAATCAAGGATTATTTTCTTGGGGAATGTTGATTGAAAATGCCATCCACACAACAGGCCACGCCTTGGATGTAACAGGCATCATGGGCCCCGTCGGTATGGGGCTGGCGCTGTTTATCGGTTTAGCTTACCTACTCCGTGAAATTGGGGCTTATCACACAACAACGGGCAAGTACCCTAATCAACACGCTTTATTGGCCATTGCAGGACAAGCGCTAGCCATCACGACAGAAATGCTCTTGATCAATGGCGGCTTGTTTATCAGCATGCATGTGCTGTTTCCATTATTGATGCAAACCGCAGCCTTCGTACCATACGCTCCTTTAGCGCACTTGGTGTTGGCAACTGCTTTTGCGCTGACCGTGGGACTCACACATGCCCTCTTTTGTTATCTTCGGGATAGCCGTATGGCTATGGACATGAACCAACAATTGGATAGCAAGATCTACGCGAAACAAGCGCTCAGAAATTTTCTGTCTGCCTTTGTCTCTGCTTTACTACTCTATACCGCCGCAAATCTACTCCTAATGTGGGGCACAAAGCATGCAATCCACTTCCTTGAAATGGCGATTGTTGGCTCAACACTACCTGCTGTCGGCAGTTATTTCATGAATAAAGCATTCACATGGAATACCTATACAGGGAAATGTGAGTCACAAGCAGACAAAAAAGGGGAAAAAGTGGGTGGATATGCTTTATCAGAAAGCCGTGACATTGGCGAAAATTCCACTTCCAGTGTACCGCATCAAGCTTTCTTCTCAACATTTTTGCATGTGGCTGAAGAACAGCGGCCACAAATAGGTAACGGTGATGATAATCCGGCGGTGACCGAAGAAGATCGCGATTTTTCCCTAGCGAAATACTCATTGGAGCGTCGCTGGTTGACGCCAACACCACCTTAAACATCACTAAAAAATTTCACCTCCTCAGATTGGAAATGGTCCGAAAAATAGCTAAGTAACTTTTCTTGTAAATATCTAGAACCCGCAAAATAACAATGAATCTTTACAAATTGTTTTTTAAACATCAAACAACGCTCAAGAATATCAGCGACTCTTGTTTCTTTAAAAATAGAAAAATTAGGGTAGCTACGCTCCCAGTCGATAAACGTATCCTTTAAGTAATCAGTATCCTTTTCTGTTACATACCAAATTAATTTAGTCGGTAGGCCATTAGAGTGCTTAAAAAAATCAAAGACTGGCTTATGAGCCGCCACACCCAGACCTTCAGCAATAAAGATACTAGGAATTTCTGGGTTCGGTATATATGGCTTTCCGAAAGGCCCTGAAATCAGTGCTCGGCCATTTTTTGTTATATTCGCTATCATTTCCTTGTTTCTGACAGATAGTCTAACATGAATATCTATGGTGCCAATTTCATTAGGTACGTTAGTCACAGAAAAAGGCTTCGAAAGACTATTACTACAGCAGAGCTTACAATATTGCCCCAGACCATGAAGAATTCGAGCGTGCAAAGATTCCGGTTTAAAACGAATCTCTACAATATTTTCCGTAAGTTGCACCACGTGTACAGGCTCGTAGAAACATGCATTATTTTTTGAATAAAGTAAATCATCAGGCACAATCAAACACCCTCCACTAACCAATCAAGTGCCAATTTAATCATTGACACAGATATATCTGTCACCAATGAAATGTAAATCTGGGTATCTCATCAAGCGGTCATCTGCTCATGTGCGCCCAACAATCAAAAGTATATATGATTACTCACCAAAAGTTAGGTTGACTTTCAAAATTCTTTAGAGTAAAAACTGAAATTCGGCAATTAGTTTTTTTCTAACTGCCCATAACGCATCAATACAGGAGTTTCGTATGAGCACTGATCTGAAAGATAGCTATTGCCCTCAAGGCAACGAACTGACAGCACGCAATAAAGATTATCGCAATGACCTTCACAGCATAATCGACAAAATTCGGAAAACTAGCCCCGTCTATAAAGACGATGTCTTTCAAAGATGGATTGTTACTACTCACGATGGCACAAAAAAAATTTTAAAGAATATCACTAGCTGTGGCAGGGATTGGGGTGTCTCATCAGAAGGCACATGGGGCAAAACTGTCTCGCAGCGTGTAGCAAAAGGAAAAGGCAATGGGAAATTTGGAATGGTTGATGTCGATGGCGAAGAGCATCGTCGTCTACGCAGTCGTGCCGCCAAAATGTTTTCTCCTCCCAAAGTTGTCGAAATGAGAGCCATGGTTGAGCGAATCGCTGATGAACTCATTCAAGAAATACACAATTTAGATACTTTTGATTTCATTCAAACACTTGCGGCCCCTTTCCCAACCCTTATTATGGCAGAGCTATTAGGCGTAGAACCAAAAGATCAGGAAAATTTTAAACGCTGGTCAGAAGAGTGGATTCTTGTCTGTGATCCGGACATCACCCCCAGCATGGCAAAACTGGCTGCTGATGCGAATGTTGCCTTAACTGAATATTTTGTTAACGCCGTTGAAGAACGTACTGTTAATCCTGGAAATGATGTCATCTCTCGCTTAATTAGCGGTGCGGAAAAAGATGACGTTCTTTCACTTGAAGAAATTGTTACCATTGGGCTACAGCTTATTGTCGCAGGAAATATTACTTCAACAGATCTCATTGGTAATGGTATGGTTGCACTCCTCAAAAATCCGGAGCAATTGGAAAAGTTACGCAAAAATCCAGAGCTTATCCATAAAACTGCTGAAGAAATGCTACGATTTGACGCACCAGTGACAGAGATCCCTCGTTTTTGTTACACAGATGTTGACGTTGAAGGACGGATCATTGAAAAAGGGCAAACACTCACCTTAAACCTCGCTGGCAGCAATCATGACCCAGCCGCCTATCACTGTCCTCATAAGTTCGATATTGAGAGAGAGGGACCTTCGCATCATGCTTTTGGTGGGGGTGCACATCAATGCTTGGGAATTCACCTCGCAAGATTAGAAATTGAAGTCATTTTTAAAAAAGTACTTGCAGCCTTTCCAACATTAAAACTCACAGATGCCTCCTTGGAGAGGAAAGCTATTCCAACATTTAGTGGTTATAAGAAAGTTATGCTGTCAACAAAGTAATTATTTTATCAGAGGAAGTTAGCGACCAAAGAAGTGTTCGATTCTGCTTCTAACTTCCTCTGATTCTGTGAACGTAAGCTCATGCATAGCTAGCTCCTCTTTGATATATGCAGGCAATTGGCGTTTGACAGACTCTGTAAAACTGCGCTTTAGCGCCAGTAATGATATGCGTGGTTTGTCGATAAACTCTTGAGCCAGCTGAAATGCAACAGACAAAACGTCTTCTTTATCAACAATTTTGGTATTGCTCCCTCGCTGCTGTAGCTCAAGACCATGATACGATTTTGCAGAGAACAGCATTTCCCGCCCTAAAGAATCACCAAACAGTCGCGGAATAATGTAGGTTGAGCCGAAACCAGGAGTAAAACCGTATTTCATAAAGTTCGTGCTATATATACACTGTTTTGCCATCACGACAATATCGGCATAACACCCCAAAATGAACCCTCCACCCAATGCATGTCCCTGCATTGCAGAAATCACTGGAAACTTACAATTAAGCAGAATGTCATGAATATTAAGATCGGTAAAAACTCTTCTTCCTTCATATATTTGAAGAAGCTCCTCTTTAGTACCGCCACAACAAAAGTAATTATCATACCCATGTAAAACCACAACTTTAATCGTAGGGTGCTGTTCAATCCGGCTAAAAACATCGATCAATTCTGAAACAAAGTGACTGGTAAATGTATTTTTTCTCTCTCGATCGCACATTACCACCGTGGCAATATGATTATCTATTGACAAACAAACTGATGCATTCATGTCGGGTTCTTCTTTTATTCCCAAGGAAACTCTTGATGTTCTATATAACGACGAATATTATTTTCTACCGTTGGTGTTGCAGCTAACCGCAATGCTTCGGAGACTGCAGTATGCTCTATTTCTTCCGTTAATATCCACATCTTCGAAAAATACTGCTTTATATTAGAGATAGTACTACTCTCTAGACGAACAAGGCGTAAAATCATTTGTCTAAGCACATTATCAACAGAAGTTGCATAATCTACAAATTCATCAATCAAATTTATTTGCTTAGCCTGCTCAGCATTTAGCTTTAAAGTCGTCAGCGTCATTTTGTAGGCACTTTGAAAGCCAACCCGCCTTATAAGGTAAGGCAAAACACATGCGGGCAACAATCCCCACAATGCCTCTGACAAACTAAAACTAGCATTCGATGTACCCACCACAAGATCTGCTGCAGCAACAAGACCAACTCCTCCCGCCATTACCTCCCCGTCAACTTTAGCAATAACAACTCTCGATATTGTAGCAAACCTTTTAAGTATCGCCATATATTCTTTAGATAAGAATGCATTCACAGAACGTTGCTCTACTGCCTCAACTAAATCCATTCCTGTACAAAAAACACCACTTTTCCCTTCTAAAACAATAACACGACAACTTGGCGCCTGCTCAGCTGCATCTAGAACAGAATGTAGCTCTTCTAAGAATAAACGATTAATTACATTTTTCTGTTCCACTTGATTCAACGTAATGGTACATACATGTGAAGAAAAGTTACAAAGTAATGTCTTATATGTCACGTTAACCAACCTTCTTCAATAGCAAGCTACTATTAAAACCACTAAACCCAAATGAGTTACTCATTGCTATTTTAAGATTTGCTGTCACAAAAGTATCTGGTGCAAATAGAAAGCCTTCTCGAATTTTATGAGATAGATTAAGATTAGGATGCACAAAACTATTTCTTAATTGTACAATACACGCTATTGCTTCGATAATACCTGCTGAAAATAAGCAGTGACCAAGCATCCCCTTCGTCGAATTAATCCAAATACGATGAATATCCTCTGAAAAAACCTGCTTTATTGCTTCTAACTCAGTAATATCTCCCATGGGTGTCGAAGTCCCATGTGCATTTATATAATCAACATCCTTGATAGCTAAACCTGCTTTTTTCAGACTCCCAAGCATGGCTCTAGCTTCAGCTGCGCAACTAGGCGCGGGTAATGAAGTTCCCGCTAAGCAGGTCGTTCCACTAAGGAATTCTGCTAAAGGTTCAGCTTGCCGATTTGCCATAAAACACTCTGATTCCAACATCACAGCACCACAACCTTGTCCATAAATAAACCCATCGTGCCCAACATCAAATGGTCGACATGCTTTACCTGCTGCACCCATATTATGAAAGGCCTGTAGTGCTAATGGGGAGAGGTCACTCAAGGCACCAATCACAAGACATGCATCTAGCTCACCTGAGCGGATAAGCTGAGATGCTTTTATTAGTGCAACATTACCACTGGCAGAAGCAGCCCCCACGACACACCCTTCTCCCTGCAAATTCAGAAGTTCACTAATAACACCAATATGATCGGTATCAAGCGCATGAAGAGCAAAACGTGGAGATAGATACTCGGGATTTAAAGAAAATTTCTGCGATGCTTTATACAAATAATCGTCAAAAGCATAATTACATGCAAGAATAATCCCCACCCTCTCCGCAGAAAATTTTGTCTGAAATAATCTGGCAGCACACCAGCTTTGTAGAGCGCATATAATTGAGGACTGAATTGGCAAAGGAGCACGCCGCCCCAACCTTTCAGCATGCTGATACATTGATGCTGGCACATCAGGAATAGCACTTAACTGTTCTTCAAAGTTGAAATGTTGAATAGTAGCTGCAGCATGAACATTAGCAGGATGAAACTGACCGTGAGCAGGAGTAGCAATACCAGATCGCCCTTGTTTTAACGCAGACAGGAATTCAGAAACATTATTTGCAACAGAACATAATATGCCCATGCCACTAATCACGATCTTGCTATTCATTAAATATTCACTTAAACAACATTCTTTTTATCTAACAGTATCTGCACCAAGGCATCAATGTTAGCGACTTTCGCCAACTCTAATAGTGGAATTGTCACCTCCAACTGTTCCATCGAAGAAACGACGATTTCCATCCTATCCATAGAGTTGGCCCCTAAACTTTTGAGATCATCCACTAACTTTATAGGGTGATGACTCAAGGAAGGAAGGACATCTACAATATTTCTTCTCACAATCTCAAAAATCTGTTCTTTGTTCATACTACTCCCATACATAACGTCGGTGAAATTCAGAAATTTCTTTTAAATACAATTTTGGAGAGGACAAGTTGGTATCTGGCATAATGCCAGGAATAAATTCCCGGTCTAACGATACATTTCTTGTACCAAACTTCACACAATGACTATACTGCAAAACCTTTTCATACTCTGATATAGACAAACGATGACGCAAGTCTAATCCCTGCTTTATCTGCATTCCACTAAGTTTTTCTTTTCCTTCTGGCGACACAGTACCACTATAAAATTCTGAACAACAACCTGAGCCATATGAAAATAGTCCAATACGCATAGGAGAAAAGAAATCGGCATTTTCAATGGTGCTTGCAAGAGACAAAAAAATTGTCCCCCCCATGATATTGCCCACGCGTTGACAATACAGCAAACCTGGCATCACTCGCGCCAAGAAATCAGTTTCAATTTCATCAGCAGATGCCTTAAACATTTTTCTCATTATTGTACGATGTGCCCCTCTCACCATACCTCCAAAAGGTGTATGAAATGCAAGATAATTAAATGTGGTACGGTAATCTATATCACGGACTTTGTTTTTATATGCTAGAAAAGCCTGTTCACAACAATCCAAATATGACATCAAAGAAAGATCTGAATCACCAGCCTCACTGTCAGGTACCGGCCGACAGGTATCCATCACCTCATGACCATAATAACCGTTAGCCCCCACATCAACTTCAAAGATTTCAGGCTTATCACTCACTAATAATGCCACCGCACCAGCACCCGAACTGGGCTCAGCAAAAGACCATGCCATGTTAATAGCTTCACTTTCTTCGACAACCATAAAGCGTGAAATATCCGTTGCAATAACCAGTGCCTTCGCACCTGGTGCAGTCTGGGATAGTATGAAATTAACTGCCATCTGAAACCCTGCAGTACCAGAATAACAAGCCTGTTTAATTTCAAAGAATCTGCAATTCTTACTCAAAGCGAGATAGTGATGAATATAACTTGTGATCGATTTACCGAAATCTATTCCAGATTCAGTGCATGCAATAACCAATCCGATCTGATTTTTTTCCGTCTCCGTCAATTTATCAATAATTGGCTTGGCTGCATTTACTCCAAAAGTAATTGGGTCCTCGAATGGTAGTGATACTGTCTTCTCTTTCATTAATAGATTCTCAGACCTAGTTGTATCAAGCTGACGAAATTCAGATAGCTCATCAATATTAATGTAAGCAGTGCCTCCAAATATATTCATTGATTCAATACCAACAGAAATCATTTTTATATACCTATCCTTTTTTACGCGCAAAAAAGTTCATTTTTTTCTCTTCTTCTCTAAGCGTAAGAATTTCGAACCCAGTTTCGGTAACCAAAATTGTATGCTCCCATTGCGCTGATAACCTACGATCTTTCGTCAAGGCTATCGTCCAATCTCCTTTTTTTACATGTTTAATCGCCGCTTTGCCTTGATTAATCATAGGTTCGATTGTGAAAGTCATACCTTCCTTTAAAAGTAATCCCGTACCCCGTTTACCAAAATGCATTACTTGCGGTGCTTCATGCATCTGTTGGCCAATTCCATGGCCACAGTACTCTTGTACTACAGAGTAATTATTTCTCTCCGCATGCTCTTGTATGGCGCATCCCACATCTCCAAGTGTAGCACCTGGCTTGACTTCAGAAATCCCAAGAAAAAGACATTCTTGGGTAACATTCACTAAACGTTTAGCATGATTTTTCACATTACCAACACAGAACATTTTACTGCTATCACCATAAAAACCATCATGAATCACTGTTATATCTACATTAACAATATCTCCATCTTTTAGCACTTGGCTAGAAGATGGCATGCCGTGACAAATCACATGATTAACGGATGTATTAACTGTATAGGGATAACCATATTGACCTTTACTCCCAGGTATAGCACCTAATACATTAGTGATATAATTTTCACAGAAAGCATCAATTTCCATGGTGGTGATGCCCGGTTGAATAATCTCACCAACTGCTTCGACAACTTTACCGGTTAATCTGCCGGCTACACGCATTTTTTCTATCTGCGCTGATGTTTTCACTTCGACCATAATAACATTTTTTCCTCTTATCGCTTATTACCCTTGCACCCAATGCAAAACCCATTATAGCTCTCAAAGTTGGGCAATTCTCTGTCTCAAAAAATCTGCCGTAGCACCCATCAACCGTTCACCAATTTCCGCTACATAACGGCTTCTCCAATCCTCCAGGGGAGTCCCTTCAACCCATTGATTAAACGATCCAATTGCTGGCCCTGTATGTACCTGATAATTTACTCGATCAGAAGATACTCCATTCCTTGCCAAACGCATTGTATGAACAAAGTACCATTTGAACACAAGCGCAAGTTTATTTTTTGGGTTTTTTTCAGCTTTTTGTATCTCTTGAGGAGATATTTTAAGATAATATTCTTTTGTTTCTTCGTAGACATCAGAGAAAGATCTGCCAAAGTATTTTTCTTCAATTTGCTGCCTAGTTTTTTTATCAATCTCCTCCCAAGACTGGTGATAACGCCATAAATCATATAGCTTATTCGCGCGTCCTGGGAAAAAAACACCCTTCTTCATTACTTGAATTTTTGCACCCATTTCAAACATATCCCCTGCCGGGGCGTAATCTGTGTCTTGAACATTAAGCTGTGACAACATATCTTTCACTTCATCACTCATTGCCGCTTCAACGGTACACTGATTAATGGAGCCTGTAAGAATAAATTCTGCACCAAGAATAAAGGCGGCAGCGGCGGCCTCGGGTGTACCAATACCCCCTGCCGCACCCACACTCACTACATTGCTTATCCCTTTCTTCGTGTATAGATCTCGCACTCTTATTATTGTCGGTAGCAAAACTGCCATATTACCCATATCAGTATGGCCACCAGAATCCGCTTCCACACACAGTTCATCCGCCAAAGAAACTGTTTCTGCCAACCTAGATTGTTCAAGCGTAATTTCACCAGCATCCAACAACTGATTTACTATTCGTTGGGCAGGTGGCCTTAAAAAAATTTCTGCCACTTCAGGGCGAGATATCTTTGCCATGATACGATGTTTAACAATCGTTTTTCCTGTACTATCTTGTTCAAGGCCTCTAAGCCTAAATTTAATTAAGGCAGGACTTGCCTGGGTATATGCAGCAGCTTCAATATTTGTCACCCCATATTTTAATAACAGATCAACTAGCGCCATTTCAGCTAACGGGTTATTCAATTGACAGAGCAAGTTTACGCCATAGGATTCACCTTGAGTAAGCTCTTGCTGGATGAATTGCAAAGCAGATTCAATAATTGATAAAGATAGCCCTCCTGCTCCAAAGTATCCCATAAGCCCAGCTTTTCCCATGGCCACAACCAGTTCTTTAGAAGCAATACCTTTAACCATGGAGCCAGACACATAAGCATAACGAAGACCATAGCCACGTTTAAAATCATCTGAACCAAGATTTTCTGGCTTGAGTGCATTAATTGTTTTTTGTTCTTCACAATTGTTGTCTTGAGTTACATAAGCAGTTATATGCGTTGGGTTGGCTTTTCTTTCAGATTGAATATTTCTAACAAGTTTTGTAAGCACATTCCCTGGACCTATTTCCTCGAACTGAGTAACGCCATTATCGAGAAGAAATCTAATGCTATCAATCCATTGAACAGGAGATGAAATTTGTTTCGCTAAATTCCCACGGACATTTGCCATACTATAAATTCTTGCATCCACGTTAGAAATCACCGGAATTTTCGAAGGAGAGAATACAGTCTTCGCAAGTATTTCTTCAAATTCGCGCGAGGCCTGATGCATATAGCGAGAATGAAATGCTGCACTAACTTTCAGCGGTATAAAAATAACACCTTCTTCTTCAAAGCAAGCACGCGCAGAAGAAATATCCCTATCTGCACCAGAGATAACAATTTGTTGAGGACTATTTAAGTTTGCCAAGTCAATCAAAGCAAGATTATTTTTCTTTAAAATAGAAGCTATTTTAGTTTTATCGCAGTTCAATATGGCAGCCATTCCCCCACCGTGAACTTGCCCCATCAACTTACCTCGCCTCATAACCAAGCGTAATCCCGTTTCGAAATCAATTATTTCAGCAGCCAACAGAGCATTGTATTCTCCTAAGCTATGGCCAAGAACATAATCAGGTAACCTGGTAGTCATTCGCTTTGATTGAAGGTGCATAAGAGCATTCACAATGTATAACGCAGGTTGTGTAAACTCTGTCTTATTTAAAACACCATTGGGATCCTCTAAACATAACTCTTTAATTGAGTAGCCAAGTATATTATTAGCTAAGGTAACCTCTCCAGGAAACATCTCAAACAGCTCTTTTCCCATGCCTTTAAATTGCGAGCCCTGCCCTGGAAACATATACGCGATCATCTTTCTCCCCCTAGCTAATTTCGGTTACCGTATCACTCTTAGCGTGCCCAGCATAACCCTTATTACATAAATTGGCCATTTTATTTAAGACTTCATTATCTTCAAAAAAAGAAAAATGGTCTGCTGCCAACGTCTTGTGCAAATGAAAGTCAGGATAGATCACCGACCATCGTTTCGAGCAATTGCTATTCTCATAATAATTATTCTGTTGCTTGAATTCTTTGACCCCTAAGAATAACTCATTAAAAAAACATTTACTTAGTTTTCTTTTAAAATAATGACAAGCGACATCATTTGGGAAAGGTAACATTTGAAGCGAGTAATTTTGCATTGCAATAATATTTGCATTAAACACACGATAGTGCCTGCCCAGTAATTCAGATAGACTATCCAAAGAAAATGGTAGTCCTTTTTTAAGCCCTAATTCAGCAAAATATTGTATATAATCTTTCACGGAATTACCCACGTCATGCATGAAGAGGTTACCACTGTCTTTTTTCCCATACATTTGCAATAAATTAATGAATGTTAGCAAATGTTTGTGTTTTTCAGACAAAAATGTCAGTGTTGGCGGAAATGGTGTATCCACCATAACAATTTGCCGGACCTCTCTACCCATTACCTGAAGCTGCCTTGCAATCTCGTGAGCAAGCACGCCACCTTGTGAATATCCCCCAAGATTGAAAACACCACTAGGGTGAGTATCTAACAATATTTGACTATAAGAAGCAGCCATATCTGATAAATTGTTGAGTGGCTCCAAACCATCAATAATTCCTCTCGCTTGTATCGCATAAAATGGCAATTTAGCATCTAATTTACTCACTAGTGGCTGATAGACTTGCACCGTACCAAGTGCAGCATGAAACCAAAAAATTGGAGATATCCCTTTAGAACCACGCTGCAAGATCACGCGCTCTGCAGAAAAATAAGTAATCGTATTATGCCCCCCCCCTCCATTCAAACTTTTTTTTCTGGAAAGTTGAAAATCATCTTTATATTTTTCATAGAGGAAGCCTGACAGCTCCAAAATATTACTGCATTCTAAAAAGACTGAGGGCTCTAATGAAATAAATGGGTAAGTTTCAATTATTCTAGTTGATAAAGTCGTCAATGATATTGAATCAAATCCATATTCACTGAGATTCCTTTCGTCATTAACCTTGCTGCCTTGAATATTTAATATATCTGCAACTATTACTCGCAACCCTGAGAGTACGTGGTCTCTTGGCAAAACAAAATCAAGAGACTCTCCCTCCTGTTCTGAAATGTTTTTTATATACTGAGATTCCCAGGTTAACTTAACAGGCGAAGATAAATATTTCCTAGAACCTAGAAAATCGCTTTCATCAATATCCCCTTTTCCCAGTAAATCTTTCAAGCTGTTATCAGGCAAGCCCGCAAGAATACGATGCTTTAGCTGTCTTAGGGATGAATCATTCTCTGTCGTCTTCACATAAGATTTTTTAACGAATTCATCTAACTTTGCAACAGATTTCGTATTATGATGAAACCCTCGCAATCTTTGTATCATGGGGAAGGCCGGATAGTTAAGAAGCCTCCAAAACTCTTTAAATTCTTTTTCAGGTCTAGGGAATAATCCTAGGCGGAGTGAGAACAAAACATTTGAGACTGGTCCCATAATCAAATAATCATCTAAACCAATCCTTGATTTTGCCTCTTCTTCTGTCAATCGATATTTCCCCGATAACATTTGCACATACCAACGAGCTATCATCTCCAAAAAGTAAAATGAACCTGTAAATGCAATGGGTAACACCGATGTATTCACCAGTGAAGGATTTTTCTCATAAAATATCCCCATAGAAAAATCACTAGCAACATTAATATCTGGAATAAATTCATATCGCTTATCTTCAGGTCCAAAATTTTGGTATCCCGTACAAAAAATAACAACATCCACTTCGTCTTCTTTATCTGGAGCTTCTGAAAATACACAACCTTTTCCAGTAAAGGTCTCTATCGGCCCTCTTACATGAACTTTGTTATCTGCCACTAGTTGGATAATACCATCATTGATATGAACAATCGGATTTTTTCTGAACTCTTCTTTTGATGGCAAAATACCACTCTCTTTATATATTTTATAATATGCAGGCATTGATAATGCTAATCGCTCTATAATACTACTCCTATTTGCCTCTATTAATAAACTAGCTGCAGACTGACAATCATTAGGAACAAAGCCAACCATACGCGGAAGAATCAACTTGTTAGATCTTCTACTCCACAAAACAGTATCAGCAACATCAGAAAGCTCTTCTGCTATGTCCATAGCACTGACACCATTTCCAACAACCAATACTTTTTTATTTATAAATGGCTTGCTATCGAAGTATTCGCCTGAGTGCATTGACTTACCTGAAAATTTTTCAAATCCATTCAGTTTGGGTATATTTGGTTGCCAGAAACTACCCTGGCAAAGTGCAACGCCATCAAACTTCTCTACAAATTCCTCCTCGGCTCGTTTGATGGTCACCTCCCATTTTTTCCCCACCTCCCGGATTGAAGTAACCTCACAGGCATACTCTATATGCTGGAGAACTTGAAAATTCTCGGCATAAGCATCTAAATAACGTTTGACGTCCTGCACCGTATAAAAATTACTTCCTATATCATCCAGATAAAAATCCGAGAATACACTGGTATATTTCGAGCTCTGGAATCGGGTCTTTTTATACGCTCCAGCTTTTTTCTCTTTATTTAATACCCACAATCCTCCTAGCGCTAACTGCTTTTCGAAGACAACAGGACGATGCCCTTCCTCCAATAAGGATTTGGCCATAACCAATCCAGAAGGTCCAGCACCTACAACACAAATACGTTTTTCATTTTTTCGCATTGTATTTTCATAACTCTTCTTTTTTTCCTCTTTTTTCTGAGCCCAACATGGCGTTACATTAAAGTTATGTTTTGTTTTTTCTATTTTTTTGCTATCATTGGTCAGCCCCACGAACTCCTCTATCAATAAATGTGCATTGGCCCCACCAGAACCATAAGAGTGCAACCCTGACAAACGTGGTGAATTTGTTTTTTCCCAATCTTCTGTTTTATCCAATAGACGACAAGGTTTGTCTTTGATATTTAAAAAAGAATTTGGCTCGGAAAAATTTACTATTTTGTGAATCTTATTGGTTTGTATGCTACGAATAATTTTAAATAACGCTCCAAATGCCGATACACACTCCATATGCCCCAATATTGGTTTCAGTGTACTTACTCGACAACCACCCGGTTTGTAAGGTACATTTTGTTCTTCTGCAAGCTGCTCTAAAGCATTATTTATTGCATCCCACTCCGCAATGTCTGCGACTTGATTCCCCATTCCCTGTGCTTCGATATATTCAATATCTCGTACATCAACACCAGCATTCCTATAACATGTCTTAATAAGACTCGCATGACTTTCTTTATTAGGTGCTGCGATCGACATACCACCTCTTCCATTATAATTAACTGCACTACCTTTTATCACTGCGTAAACTGTATCACTATCCTTTACCGCTACCTCTACAGGTTTCAACATAATACTTGCCACGCCTTCCGAACGAATATATCCATCCGCATCAGGAGAAAATGACTTAACATAGTCACTTGAACTAAGAACATTCATCCGTGAAAGAGCCATATATGGCTCTGGGTTTAAAATAATCCGCGCGCCAGCAACTATGGCTGCATCAATCTCTGCATTTTTAATCGCAACAGTTGCATCATGGATAGCAACAGCAGCACTAGAACACATCGTATTAACAATTTGGCTCGGCCCTCGGAAATCGAAAAAATAAGAGATTCGATTGGCTGCCATACTGGGATGATGATTTAGTATATTCTCACCCAAGCACATATTATTTTTTTGAAGATAGTGCAAATATTCATTATCCTCGATAGCAACATATACACCAATACGTTTCCCTTTAAGCTCTTCAGGTGTGTAACCCGCATCTTCAATCGTTTTGTAAACCGACATCAATAACAATCTTTGTTGAGGGTCTATAAGCGCAGCCTCTTCAGGAAAGATTCTGAAAAATTCCGGGTCAAAACCCTTTATATCTGGAATAAATCCTCCAACTTTCGTACAGATACTTTCTGGTTTTATTCCTGTTGGGTCATAAAAATCACGCCAATCAAATCGATCATCAGAAATTTCTGTAATTGCGGATTTATCTTTATCTAGGTAATCAAAAAACTCCTCTATATCCATTGCTTGAGGTAGAAATCCATGTATTCCAACAATAGCAACAGCTTCCTGTTTCTCCAGTTTCGCCATTTTCTTAACTTCACTGCTCACATCAGAAGGAATATTTTTCTGAAAATCTTTTCTTCTAACTTGTAGAGTTTTTGCCTCTTCTCTTAGGGTATTCAAATATGGTAAAGACTCCAGAACTAATGAATGTTCCACGCCAAAATCCATTAAACACGCTATTTCATCTACACCAGTCTGCAGAGCTTCCTTAACTACCTTGAGAGCATCTTCTACTGCACCAAACAATGCCCCTGTTGTAAAATAGTGTCGATAGGAATAATTAACAATTTTTTCGATTTCTTCTTCTGATGGTTTCTTATCCATGGCCTGTATGTGGCCAGACAATGCATTCTTTATATATGAAGAGAATGGCTTTTTCACTGCTGATTCCACAAGCTCCAAGTTATCATGCACCAATGTATGCAACATTAAGGTTACTTTTCCTGAGAGCGGATCAAAGCCATGTTCCTGGCGAGCTCGACGATAAATATTTATTTTTCTGCCTAGCTCAACCAGATCTATACCTTGTAACATTGTTAGCACATTGTATCCCATCATACCTGCATGCTCGAAACCCTCGTCTGATTTCGTCACAACAAGCCACACATTCAATTCTTTTTGTATCGGCTCTGGATAAGTTTTTAAGAATATCTTTTCATTATTGCCATTATAAAACTCCACCTCTTCACCTCGCCATAAGCGCTGAACAAGCGGAATACGTTCATGCCAAATTTGTTTGCGTTTTTTATAATTCTCGGGAATGCTAACAAAATCATTAGGGTTCCAACCGCTCGCAAAACCAAGATCAACCCGACCATTAGAGAGGTTATCGACAATAGACCACGACTCAACAACTTCGGTTGGATGATGCAAAGGTAAAACAACAGAGCCTGAACGAAAACGTATATTCTTTGTTTGAACAGCCAGTGCTGCAGCCAATGTTGCAGGATTAGGATAAATGCCACCAAAGGAATGGAAATGTCGCTCTGGCAACCAAACAGCAGAAAATTCATTTTCATCTGCAAATTTCGTCACATCAAATACCAATTTGTACTTGTTTCCTGGTGTATTACTAGAGTCAGAAAAGAAAATTACACTAAACTCCATACAGAGTTCAGTGACATCCGATTCAAGTTGAGCTGCCCCATTGTCTCCAGAGCAGGTATTTTCTTCCCCAACATTTAACAAACTATCTAAAGCCTGATTTAGTGATTGTTCATCATGACTCATAAGTCGCATCCATTATTCGTTGAGAAAGTGCTGCAATGTTAGAATGATCTACAAACCACTCTGGCTTCACTTCGAAATTTACAAACCTCTCTATCGCGACACTTAATTGTGCTCCGGTAATAGAGTCTAAACCATACTCTTGGAAAGTTTCAACATCATTAATTAACGAAGCATCTATCTTTAATACCTCACTCAATGCTTGCTTAACATTTAACTTTACATCTTCGATATTTTTTAGGCCATTAGAAGAAGACCTTTCTTCTTTTCTTCTTTCAGAAGGCTCCATTCTACTACCTTTTCTCTGCGAAGATGATTGAACAAATAAGGAATCATCTTGTTGGCTTGAGAATACTTTTTCATCTAACACACAAGGGATAAAATTTTTGTTTTCTCCGACATCAGATATTGTTTGATGAAACAAGAGCTGACCAATCACAGATGAGTTAAAATACAACCCTAATGTTTTTGCCTGATCTTCAGAATTTTCCTTCACTTTGATGTTATGCAAATGACTTCCTGTGTCATTCCAACCAACCCAAGCCACAGAGCGAAATACCGTATTTGTTTGCTGGCTATTATGGTAATCACAAAAATAATCTATATACGTGTTTGCAGTACAATAATCACTAACCCCTCGCATAAACTTAGGAAGATACGCCGCCACTGAAGAAAAACCAATGAAAAACTTCAGGTGCTGGCCTCCTAAAATTTGGTATAAAATCTCCGTACCATCTACCTTGGGTCTCATAACAGCAGCAATAGTTTCTGCTGTCTTCTTAATAAAGGCCGTTTGACTATCGCGCAATACATTCATTGCTCCAGCACTATGAACAACACCACCTACCGCTCCCATAGTCGAACATACTGAATTAAAAAAATCCAGCAATTCTTCTTTTCTATTCAGCTCACCACTATAAAGCCTTAAATTCACGCCACACTGTTTTAACAATAAAAATTTTCTTAACTTTTCTTTTAGAGACTGAGGTGTGTTCGAGTCCGCAACAAGAGTTTCCCAGCTAGACTCTGTCGGAACCTTCGTTACCCCCATTAAAACTAGTTTTTTCACACCCATCGCGACAAGATATTGAGCTATGACAAAACCAATACCACTAGTTCCCCCCGTGACAACATATACCTTATCTTCATCTATTTGATTTTCTATTGATTGTTCATGCGTTACTCTTAAACATTTTCTTGCTTGCATCGACGGGATAAGACGTTGCCTTCCACGGTAAATGATTTCACTTTCTTTTAATGCCGCGCTCAACTCATCCTTGCAAACATTCAATAGGGATGTGGCGGTCAATAACTCTAAGTTTATATCAATATGTTTTGCAGAAACATTCTTATACTCTGCACTCAGCATTTTAATCAACCCTGAAAACCCTGCTCCTGCCAAGCTAGGCTCAATAGAACCATACACCTGCAGTTCCCGTGAAAAATATAGAATATCAACCTGATCACACTGACGAATAAGCATTTGATAAAAACTAATTTTATTAAGTTTACTTTCATCTCTGGAGTGTGACAAACAATACAAGTCAGAAAAATCAAGAAGATAATCAATGCTCTTTAGCTCCGCAGTAAGCTCATAAAAATGCTCCTGCATACCCTTAGCGGACAACCCCATTAGCTGCGAGTCAAAAACAACTTCACCAGAAAAAACATTGGCCCACGCTTTTTCATCCGCTAAAAATCTCGTATCTTCATTTAGAAGAACGAGACAATTACCTTTTTTTCTGTCTTCATCTACAGAATAAAGCCCCTCTTCTCTCCATGTTTTTTCTAAAAGATATAATTTCTCTTCCACTTTCTGTTGCTCATCAACAAATCTTTCATTATTATTTTCTTCATAACAGATATGTTTCGCACCCTCAGCCAGATCACTTTTCAACCACTCATTTAATAGAGCTCTTGCTTTCTTATTACAATCGAGAGATCCATTTTCAAATGTCACTAAAGTCCTATTTTCAGCATTAATGTCTTCCAAAAAACCAAACTCTCTTGCTGAAATATACCACTGAATAGAATCTTCCGATTCTAAATCGATGCTATTCTTAAGCATTGTTCTGACGTAGGCATTGCACTCCCCAATGATAAACACAACATTTGGCTTTAGTTTAATAGTAGAATTTTCTAACGATTCCTCCAGGTTAATTCCAAATAGATTTAATTTAAATTTATTTTTAGTAGATGTCTCGAGGAGTTCCTCAACATTCTTGATAATATTAACGAAGGCCTCATAATCTTTAACATTATGATAATAAATGCAAACTGTCTCACCTTGTTTGTTCTCTAATAGTTTCATCCAATCAATTGAGTTCAACGCTTGACTCGTTTTATTCTCCTCACTTATACCGACCTTTCCCGAATCAATGGAAGGTTTTGAGTTATCAATCCAATATTTTTGCTTTAAAAATGGATACGTTGGCAATGAAACCCTTTTCGCATTTCGCCCCCGATGTAACGTCATCCAGTCAATCATTCCACCCTTAATCCAGTGGCCTGCCAACTTCACAAGATCCCTAGAAGACAGCCAGCCATCTAGCTGTTCAGCAAAGCGTTGATTATCATTTAATAACTCCACTTCAACTGTATCAAGTTCCGATCCAACATAGCACAGCGAATCGACATCACGCCTAGAAACAAATACTCTTAGCTTGTCACATAAGTCTTTTATACCACTCGAAGGTATCGCAAGACGATACCTCATTATCTCCCTACCAATCTGTAACGTATAAGCCAGATCTTCTAGGTTAATAGCCTCTGATTTTTCTAAAAATGTTAACACTTTTTTTGCATATACATGCAACCGCTCTTCTGTCTTCGCAGATAATAAAATTAACTGTGGCTCAACAGAATCCATCCTTTCTACTGTTGGGGCAGCATATTCT
>BQJM01000013.1 GCA_021604705.1 marine bacterium B5-7
TTGAGCAAATGGCGCAAGCGTATGAAAAACCAGAAGAAGTGCTAAATTGGTACTATGGTAACCAAGAGCGTTTACAAGAGGTGGAAGCCTCTGTCATTGAAACTCAAATTATGGAACAATTACTGGATAAAGCGGATGTGACAGAGAAGTCGCAGACCTACCAGGAAGTGATGCACGCAAAAAAGGACTAAATCATGTCGGATATTCCCTCTGAGATTGTTAACAATTTGGTACCCATGGTCGTAGAGCAAACCTCTCGCGGAGAGCGCTCTTATGACATTTTTTCCCGTCTCCTAAAAGAGCGGATTATCTTTCTCGTTGGGCAGTTCGAAGATCATATGGCCAACTTGATTGTTGCTCAGTTGTTATTTCTTGAATCAGAAAATCCTGAAAAAGACATTTCCATTTATGTGAACTCGCCAGGCGGTGTGGTGACATCCGGGCTAGCTATCTACGACACCATGCAATTCATTAAGCCAGATGTCAGCACGCTATGTATTGGTCAAGCGGCCAGCATGGGTGCGGTGATTTTGGCTGCCGGTGCCGAGGGCAAGCGATTCTGCTTACCAAATTCTCGTGTGATGATTCACCAACCTTTGGGTGGTTATCAGGGGCAAGCCTCAGATATCGAGATTCATGCCAAAGAAACGATGCTAGTGAAAAGCCGTCTGAATCAGATTTTAGCCGATCATTCAGGCAAATCTGTCGAAGAAGTCACCAAAGATACCGATCGGGACAATTTCCTGAGTGCTGATGAGGCACAGGCTTACGGCTTGGTGGACAAAGTTTTGTCAGAAAGACCTGCGATAGCGACTAAAAAAGATAAATCTTAGACAATTGGGTTTATTTTGGCGTAGAGTGGATGTTGAAACTCGCACAAAAAGACCCATATAGAGAATATAGCGAAGAGGTCCCAGCATGAGCCAGACACCCGAAGACGAGAAAAAAGATTTAACTTGTTCATTTTGCGGCAAAGATCAGCATGAAGTGCGCAAATTGATTGCCGGCCCTTCCGTGCATATTTGTGATGAGTGTGTTGGGCTTTGCGACGATATTCTTCATGAAGAATTGAAGGATGCCCATACTCAAGAAAAAGCCAGCCTACCTATCCCCAGCGAAATCAAACAATTTCTTGATGAATATGTGATTGGCCAACTGACGGCAAAACGAGTGTTGGCGGTTGCGGTGTACAATCATTATAAACGTTTACATCAACCTCCTGCTTTGCGCGACGATGTTGAGTTAAGTAAAAGTAATATTTTGCTGGTTGGCCCAACGGGTAGCGGTAAAACCTTATTAGCACAGACACTTGCTCGTATGTTGAATGTGCCGTTTGCCATGGCTGATGCGACAACATTAACGGAAGCTGGTTATGTTGGTGAAGATGTTGAAAACATTATTCAGAAATTATTACAGTCTTGCGACTACGATGTGGAAAAAGCGCAGCGCGGTATTATCTATGTCGATGAGATCGATAAAATTACACGTAAATCAGACAACCCTTCAATTACGCGTGATGTGTCTGGCGAAGGTGTGCAGCAAGCCTTATTAAAAATGATAGAAGGTACGGTTGCTTCTATTCCACCACAAGGTGGCCGAAAGCATCCTAACCAAGATTATTTACAAGTTGATACATCGCAAATTTTATTTATTTGTGGTGGCGCGTTCGCTGGTTTAGATAAGCTTGTCTTAGAGCGCACGGAAAAATCCAGTATCGGTTTTTCTGCGCAAGTGCGTGCAAAAGCGGAAACACGCGATGTCGGCGAAGTGCTTAAAAAAGTAGAGCCAGAAGATTTAGTTAAATACGGTATTATTCCAGAGTTTATTGGTCGTTTACCTGTTGTCGCATCACTGGAAGAATTAGACGAAGATGCTCTAATCCATGTGTTAAGTGATCCGAAGAATGCGTTAACCAAGCAATACAAAAAATTGTTTTCAATGGAGCATGTCGATTTAGAATTTCGTCCAGCGGCATTAAAAGCGATTGCACAAAAAGCAATGAAGCGTAAAACCGGTGCACGTGGATTACGTTCTATTTTGGAAAAAGTGTTACTTGATGTGATGTATGAGTTGCCGTCAGAGCCTAACGTCAAACAAGTTGTGATCGATGAAATAAATATTACATCGGATGCGAAGCCGTTGTTGATTTATCACAATACAGGGCGTCAAGCTGCATCTGAATAAGTGAGGAGTTGTGATGTCTGAGAATTTTTTGGATTCCGGTGTTTATCCTCTATTACCCTTGCGGGATGTGATTGTTTATCCGCATATGGTTATCCCTTTATTTGTTGGTCGTGAACGTTCTGTGCATGCACTAGATGCTGCAACGACGAATAACAAACAAACCTTACTTGTCGCGCAGAAAAATGCAGGGACCGAAGAGCCCTCTATTGCTGACTTATACCAAGTGGGTACGTTGGCGAATGTACTGCAACTATTAAAATTACCTGATGGTACGGTTAAAGTGCTTGTTGAAGGTGATCGTCGCGTCTTTGTGAAAGACCCTGTGATTTCAGGGGATTTTATCTCAGCAAATATTGAAGAGTTTCCTGATTTACCCATTAATCAAAATGAAGCTGATGTATTGATGCGTTCGGCGATCAATCATTTTGAGCAATATATTAAGCTTAATACTAAAATTCCACCAGAAATTTTAACCTCATTGACCGGTATCGATAATGCATCGCGTTTGGCTGATACCATTGCAGCGCATTTAGCATTAAAGATTGAAGATAAGCAGCAAATTCTAGAAATTCCAGCAGCCACGCAACGTTTACATCAGTTAATTGGATTGATGGATGCAGAAATTGATGTGTTAGAAATTGAAAAACAAGTAAATAAGCGCGTTAAAAACAAAGTAGAAGATCGCAATCGTGTTTTTTATCTCACAGAAAAAATGCAAGCCATTCAAGATGAATTGAATGATGCAGAGGGTACCGATGATGAGCTAGGCGAGCTAGAAAAAGCGATAAAAGCAGCGGGTATGCCGGAAGATGTTGAAAAGAAAGCGATGGCAGAGTTAAAAAAACTTCGCATGATGCCACCAATGTCTGCTGAGTCGACCGTATCACGCAATTATTTAGACGTGATGTTAGAGGTGCCTTGGCAAGAAAAGACCAAGATACACGTTGATTTAAAACGCGCGAAGAAAGTGCTTGATGAAGATCATTATGGTCTCGATAAAATTAAAGAACGAATTTTAGAATATTTGGCTGTACAAAAGCGTGTAAAAAAACAAAAAGGCCCTGTGCTATGTTTGGTGGGACCGCCTGGTGTTGGTAAAACCTCATTAGGACAATCGGTTGCGCGCGCGGTAGGGCGTAAGTTTGTGCGTATGTCCTTGGGTGGCGTGCGTGATGAAGCTGAAATTCGTGGGCACCGTCGTACTTACATCGGTTCATTGCCGGGTAAGGTCATGCAGAAAGTTTCTAAAGCGGGTGTTAAAAATCCCCTGTTTTTGCTGGATGAAATTGACAAGATGGCCATGGATTTTCGTGGTGATCCAGCTTCTGCATTGTTAGAAGTTCTAGATCCTGAGCAAAATGATTCGTTTAATGATCACTACCTTGAAGTTGATTATGATTTGTCGGATGTGATGTTTATCGCAACGGCAAACTCAATGGATATTCCTTTGCCCTTGATGGATCGTATGGAAGTCATTCGCATTCCGGGTTATACCGAAGATGAGAAGATGCATATTGTTAAGCGCCATTTGTTACTGAAACAAATTAAAAACAATGGCCTGAAGAAAACAGAGATTACTATATCAGACAGTGCGATTTTAGATGTAATTCGTTATTACACCCGTGAAGCGGGGGTGCGTTCTTTGGAGCGTGAGATTGCAAAAATATGCCGTAAAGTCGTGAAAGATATTTTGAGTCATGCAAATACGAAGAAAGTGGCGGTTACTGCACGCAATTTAGAAAAATATTTGGGTGTGAAGCGCTTCCGCTTTGGTTGTGCTGAAGATGATGATCGTATTGGCATTGTGACAGGTTTGGCTTGGACACAAGTGGGCGGCGAACTGTTATCGATTGAAAGCAGCATTGTGCCAGGTAAGGGCCGGTCGACTTACACGGGTTCTTTGGGCGATGTGATGCAAGAGTCTATTAAAGCAGCATTAACGGTTGTTCGTCATCGTGCACAATCTTTAGGGATTGCTCGCGACTTTTTCGAAGCGCAAGATTTACATGTGCATGTGCCTGAGGGTGCGACACCAAAAGATGGTCCTAGTGCTGGTATTGGTATGTGTACGGCATTAATTTCATGTGCCACGCATATTCCTGTGCGTAGTGATGTGGCGATGACGGGTGAAATCACTTTGCGTGGCGAAGTGTTAGCGATTGGTGGCCTGAAAGAAAAATTGTTGGCAGCCAAACGCGGCGGCATTAAAACGGTTATCATCCCACATGAAAATGAACCAGAGCTGAAAGAAATTGCGAAGAACCTATTGCAGGGCTTAACCATTAAACCTGTCAAATGGATCGATGAAGTGATTGCGATTGCACTAAGTAGCCAACCTGTGCCACTGAGTGATACCGAGTTTGCAAAAGCGACGGCACCTGCGGCTTTAGGGCCGACAACTGATCGCAGCGATCAAGTCGCCCATTAAAACCTGTATTCTTTGTGCTGCTTGATCCTGTCATCCCGGAATTTTCCCTTTCCTGTCATCCCGCGCTTGACGCGGGATCTCCATCAGCTATTTTTTGTCATCCCAGAATTTTCCCTTTCCTGTCATCCCGCGCTTGACGCGGGATCTCCAGCTAACACCACAATGCCACCAGGTGATGCCGGATCAAGTCCGGCATGACGGGGTAATCTACAAAAAGCAGGTTTGATGTTTCTGTAAAAATCATGTATCTTACCGCCTCCTATTCGGGTGCTTAGCTCAGCGGTAGAGCGTCGCCTTTACACGGCGGTGGTCGTAGGTTCGATCCCTACAGCACCCACCATTTCTTTTTCTTCTTGCGAGATATCAATTGCATCAACAGAGATGCTTTTTATCTGCCTTATCTTTAAATTATTGACTGTTCACGATGTGTTCATGTATGATTTTGCCCAAATGACACAATACAAAGTAGCAATATATTCATGACGACACCCTTCACATTCTACGATGAGCAAGTGCAGTCTCGGGCAAAGAGAATGTTGTCCAATGATGAACGTATTGGTGCATTCTTTTTTAAACTATTTGCATTTATTTATGTTCCTGTATCGCTGCTTTTGGCAGGTGCTATTTACCTCGCTACTTTTAGCTTTGTTGTCGATATAGTGCGTGTATATTTAGGGCGTGCTTACCTGGGACTGCGCTTTCCAGAACTAACGTTCGACTTTAATAGTGTGAAGAGTCGTTTTTCTTTGGGTTATTGTATTGATAGTGCTGATACTTGTTGGCAATTTTTATATTTAGTGACTTTACTAGTGGTTAGTTCCATTTTCTTAGTGCTGATTAAACCCTTGTTTATTTATGGCGCTTCATTTTGTCAAACCCTCTATCATTTTGTGGCTGCTCGTATTAATGGAACGGCGTTTCATACCATGCGTCAGGCTAATAAAGCATTCTTGAGAGAGACAGCAATCCATTCACGAATATGTTTTGAAAGCTGTTCAGTGATTGGACATAAGTCGGCTATAAATACGATCAATAAAATTCTGTTTGCTGATGAGGCTGATCGAGGATTTGAGCTTTCCTCCGGCTCGGAAGAAAGGCTGGAAAAAATACGCAATGAAGCAGGTGAATCAAATAAAATAACAAACCTCTCACTCTTTCTTCATTTCCTTTCAGAAGATTTTCCTAAGAAAGAAGTTGATAAGGAAACATTGCAGGCGATTTGTGATGGTGAGATAGCTGGTTTTCGGAGGTTTAATGAACGCTATGCGAAGGTGTTATGCCTTGGTATAGAAATGACATTGCAGCGCTACTATCATTTAGTAAATGACTTCGTTTCTGTCGCACACAGCACCCTAAGCTTCTTGAAACTTGATGGGGAAGCCATTATTACTCGGATGTTGGATTTTCCGGAAGTGGGAAGATTAGTCTATGTCTTGCATCATAAGCTGAAATTAACACTTACAAAAGAAGATATTGAAAAAATACAATCCTATAACAATGCTGAAGTCGACGCACTGTTAAGATTTGTTAACCACTTCGGTTCTTCTGTCGATGATGGTATTAACCAAATATCAGTGAGGGCACTGATGGATCATACTCCCCAGATGATAGAGATCATGACCGCAGTGGTGCTAGGCTTTAGCGGAGAGAATGGGGCGCCACTCACCAATGAAGTGATCGGTCGATTGTGTGAAATTTCTGATGAGCTAGATGGTCGGGTGTTAAGAGTTATTACAGAGATGTATGCCACCATTTCGCTACTGCCTGCTTTTTCCAAAGAAGATATAACAGAACTCTTGTTCGCTACAGAGGGAGTGGCACATCGGTGCAACGATTACACCAGGCTTTTAGGAGAAAGAATCGTTACGCTAAGCGCACGTCGATTATTAAATCATGACCCTGAAAATAATGACCAGATTATTTCTGCGTTAATTGACATGAAGAATACAGATCTTCTTTCTCACCCTGTTGTTTCTGCGGCATTAAAACAAACAAAAAAACCAATGGAAACGATTACTTTTATTTATGCAGCCAATAGGCAAAATGTGTTTCGTGATAATGATTTTAATAATCAGGTACTGGCTGAACGTTATGTGTTTATGTTTTCTCATGCACATGTTTTATTTAAAGAAAGCGCTTTTGCTGAGACACATCACTTACTGTCTAACATGTCTTCCCAAGGGTTTGAATCCATAAGAAATCATGTAAATAATAACGCAGAAACACTAACAGATGTGATGAGTATTATTTCAGATGTGCTTGAAACTAAAGAAGAGCAGCAAGCTGCTTTTTTTAATGCCTTAGCGGAAGTTGGTCTTGCTGAAACAGCAGAGAATCCTGAACAACGCCTATGTTCAAAAGATATAGTACGCTTGCTTTCTGTTGTGGTTAGGCAAGTATCTTCCCCTATATTTTATACGATCAATCTCTTAGAAGTCTTCGATGACGGAAAGATAGATGCCACTCAAGCTTGTCGACAAGCGATTCTTGATGATCTGGTTGCCTTAGAAACATCTTTCGGCTGGCTGATGCTGACGAAGATTTTATTGGGAGAAGTGTTCATTGGTGAAGAAGAATTCGACTTGGAGGGCTTGTCATTTAACGTTAACATCGGTAGCGCTCAAGCAGATCCGATTGAGCTGGCCATCACCTGTGTGGCTGAGATAAAAGACACTTCTTTCTGGTTTAAACCTGCCTGTGAGAGCTTAGCTAATGGATGGCTAACGTATCAGGTTCTTGAAGAAGAGGAGACGGAAGACGACGTCTTAGCACATCAGTATGATGGGATTATTCAATGTGCAGAACTTGCTGTTGATATGCCTCAATGTTCGCGTGTTTTAGATGGGTTAAGCAAATCCAGTCGGGCTAGAACACTGGCTGCTGCGCAAAAACCTGATGAGAATGTTGCTCTGCAAGCATTTGTTCGCTATGTAGAGGCTAACACGCTATGGGGGAGAGGAGCACGCAATCCTGATGGTTCGGTAAATGCGATGTCAGCGCCTAGCTTCTCTCCTGATTTAGCAGAAATGTTCCAAATAGAACCACCCTTAAGCCCTTGATTTCCCAAGACTTTTAGTCCTTTTCTTGACCTGCTCACACACTATACTAATCTTTATATTTATAAGCCCTGGGAAAAGTCACACAGGACGGTGTTGATAGCGGTAACAAGGAGAGTGAACGTGGCGAATCAAGCGAACCATCAGACATCAGAGGCTGCATTGCAGGACTTCCAAATGGTGCAGTCAGCCTACATCAGCAGTCACGACAACTTACAGCAGTTGGATGCTCAGTTGGATGATGAGAAATCTGATTTGCTGCATTTGGTGAAAACGCCTCAGCAAGCGGCATTTGTTTCGCATGTGGAACAGCTTTCCACCGATGATTTACAGCACTATTTTCAATCGGTTGCTGCGACCGCGAACAATGAGCATACCCTTATCGCCAAAAAAATATTGGATATTAAGACGCTAGAAGATCAATATCAGTCAGCAGATGAGCAATTTAAAGCCTTGGATGCGAAGCAATTAGGATTACACAATGAATTGCTAGCCTCCCAAGAGAAGGCGGAAGTGGGGATGCAGGCCGAAGAATCCACGGACTATTACATTTATGAGCCTGACAGCAGCAGTTACATGGCCCTGGAGCCGATAGAGCCCCAAGCTTTCCATCACCAAGAGCCGATAGAGCTTCACTTAAATCAACCTGCTGAGGTCTCTCATTTACTGCTCTTTGATCCGGATGATGCGAGCAAAACGGGCGCGATGTCCAGCCAGGACTTCCTGGTTAACCCTGATGAAAATGATAATAGTTTTATCCCGCCTGTTGATCCTCTTGATGGCGCAGGGTTTTAGTGTCACTCATTGACCAAGGCATGGCGAATGTCTCACATCTAGAATAGTCAATCTCCCCTTGCGTGTTTATATTTAAAGCATGTATTCTGTTCAGAATTTACTTTTGATTCAGCAGCTATCATGTTTGTGAAACAATGAAAATAAGGGGGGAGACGCGATGTCTGGAAAGCAAGAAACAAACTTGAAGGCGGCTTGTTGGCAATTTAAACGATGTGCATCTGATGCGACGATACTCAAACTGACGAATCGATTCACTTACGCTGTCTTTGTCCCCGCGTATTTGCTAGTTGCTTTGGTGGTTTATGGCTTTGGGGTGGGGCTCTTAGTTGATTTCATATGGTCACTGTTTGCCAAAAAAGGTTATGACTTCAAGAACTGGGATTTTTCTTTCGATTATGATTTTGCTAAAGGTAGTTTTGTTGTCAATACAACAAGAAAAAGTGGTACATATGGCCTGTTAGGCTTTGCTAGGGCTTTTTCAATTACCGTTGTTAGCTTCTTAAAACTATTTGTGACGATACCGCTGGTGTTGATTTTATCTAGCTTGAGTAGAACTTTTTATTCGCTTGGTGCATGGATTAATGATATTAGACTAAAAGATCTTCGTTCTTCTCAAGTGTTTTTGAAAGATAAATTGTATCGTTCAGACATCCGAGAGCTTGCTTGGGCTGGCAAGTATCAAGAAGTTGTTTTGATATTATTAGCAAAGACTCAGGCGCATAAGCGAAAAGGCGGAGAGAGTTTTCTAAAGCTACTATTATCTATCGGAAAGGAGCATAAAGATCATGAGTCGGTGTTGCGTGTACTATTAAGGTATCCAAACATCATGAATTGGGTGTCTAGCGATGCTTTTCAGGTTGATATGCACCAGCTTAAAGATGAAATCATTGAAAGTATACTCGTAGTTGATTCGCTGAGGACAACTGAGGCAAAGAGAAACTTCCGCTATTTAGAGCAGTACCTATTAGAGCCCTCTGATGAAGCGGTAAATGAGGCTAGCCGAAATCTGGGAGTAAAACTGTACACTCGAGTGGATCACCGGCGTCTATCACAGACCTTAGAAATTACACATAGCCCTGCCGCTATGATAATAGCGCGAGCCTACTTTCAACGAGAGTTGATGGGTCCTTTTGAGCGAAAAGTTTTTCCGAAACAATTATTAGATAGGATGGCATTAGAAAAACTGGAAGGAGGCAATAACTATTTTGGCTTGCTCGAAGAGGGTGATGAAGTCGTTGACGCATCTGTCAGTGCACTGTCTCTTCCAGGTAATCCCACTAGCATTGAAGAACATTTAGCGATAATTATTCCCATAGTGAGGAAAATACGTTTCCTTCATGCTAGCAATAAGCCTTTGGATGGTTGGGATAATGTAGCAAAACTGTTTGAGTCTTGGGAGAGTATTATTGGGCTCAATGACTTTATTCTCAAGCTTGAAGGGGAGCATCGAGGTATTTTTGATGCAAAGACGTTGAGCTTATGTTTGCATAACCACAGCACTTTATCATGTGTTCCAGAAAAAATTGCCTATGCAGAGCGGTTACGCCTTCATTATTCAAAGTCAACTTTCCTCATGCTCGTCGAAGGAAAAGAAACATGGGCAATCGCTATATGTAAACAAAAAGGTGTTGAATTAACAGAATTACTATCTCATAAGATTATTCACACGAGACTGCCTATGCTGATGGCTATCTATGAAAAATTAACTGGAGACATTGCAGCAGAGCAAATTCAGTTTTTTTCAGGGTTTACTCAAGAAATGATAGTGTCTATGGCGTATTTTTTGAGTGAGTGTGGTGACAAAATACCTACTAACAAACTGTATGCGTACATTCAACTTTTTAATATGCAATTACAGGCAGATGGATTACGTGCCATGACAAACTGTATTCATGATTACTTATGTCCAATGGATATCCCACTCAGCGAAGATGCCTTAGTAGCAGGGCTTATCGTGAGGGCAATGAATTCCTGTATTCCGCAGTTAATCAATTTTTGCAAAGAAACGGTTGTGAATCGCACCCATATTTTAAACGCAATTCCTAATGTAGACTACGTAGAGCAGTATTTTCTGCTTAAAAATGAGCTCAATCAGCGTGGTTTGATGGCTCCATCGTATTATTGTTTACTGCTGAATGAACCAGACGCGATGAGCATAGTTTTCGCTAAGTTAATTGAGCTCGGCGACTTGCGTGATAATTTTCTTGTTGCAGAGGCACTTGATGGCACATTTTTTCCTCTATGCACTATACAATGCATCAATTGGTACGCTAAAAATACGGATCATATGGTAATTAATACCCTTGATGTGATGGAGCAGGAAAAACATATTTTCTTTATTAGACATGCAGGGATGCTTTTCGAAGAATCTGAAACGAATGACGCGTATCAACCTTTCATAGAAGATTATGCTGATAACCTAGCCTTACTCAAGGATGAATTGGATTCTACACATGACAAAGCAGAAAAAAAACTATGGGTGACTTTCTTCAAAAGTCTCATGTCATCAGTGACTGATAATGCATTGCGTCACGAACATTGGCATAGCGCACGATTATTTATTTCGACAATCACGCAAGCGCAATCGGTCACGCTTGACATGCAGAGCAATTGGCTAAATGTTTACTTAGCCGCATTGAATGCGAGTGGCGATACGAGAAATCTTTTATCTTTGATAGATGTTGTAGACAAAAAAAATCCAGAACCATCACAGCGTGTTCAACAACTTATCGACACGTTGTCTGAGACTAAGCATCCTTTTGCCTGGTATGTCCTGGGAAAATTCTGTATGCAAGAGGTTGATCTGGGAGAAATCGATTGGGAGGAGCTCTCACTTGCTTTCCCTGCTGTTGAGAATGCCCCCTCTGTGGCAGGTTTAGTGGATCAATACTTTAACAAGATATCAGATGCAAGCTATTGGTTTAGTGCTGCGAATGCAGCGCTAGCGCATTTGATGCTTTCTCGGGAGGTTGTGTCAGAGGCAAGTGTAGAGGAGCAGGCTCGTGAGTATAATAAAATGCTCAAACATGCTTGTTTAGGTGGTAAGCATCCGGAGGCGTTGGGCGTTTTAAATGCTTTATTAAGAAGTCCGGCTACGCTTTTTCACTTGCGCGATGAGATAATAGGGCGCCGAGGTGCTGATGCTGCGCAGTATGGGCATTTGCGGGCCGTTGCGAAAGAAGTACAGGCTAGAAGGGCGAAAGCAGGTATGTAAGCGCACACCCTAGACACACCCCTCAAAATCTGATATTTTGCTCGACCTTGGGCTTTTTTGCTCAGGGACCTATGGGGGAGTGGTAGTTCAGCTGGTTAGAATACCGGCCTGTCACGCCGGGGGTCGCGGGTTCGAGTCCCGTCCACTCCGCCATTTTCTTTGTTTTCAACCAAGATTCCTTGTAAGATGACAGCCATTTTTTAGCAAATGGATGGATCTTATGCTTATTGCGATCAGCGAACGCATTACTGGGTGGATGACTTGGGTCATTATTTCTCTTTTGGTTATGGCATTCGGTTTGTGGGGTATTCAGTATTATCTGCATCGCGGTGCGAATAAAAAGCCGGTCGCGGTGGTGAATGGCAGCAAGATCACACAGAAAACTTTTGACGCTACTTACCAGCGTTTACGTCGTGAGCAGCAAATGCAGCTGGGTAAAAAGTTTGTGATGAATGATCTGCTTGAGAAACAACTCAAGCAACAAACCTTGAAGCAGTTGGTCTTAGCAGAATTAACGTCGCAAGCATTAGAGAAAGCCAAGTTTGCGGTTAGCCCGACGCAACTGGATTACACCATTACGCAAATGCCACTATTCCAAGAAAATGGCGAATTTTCTCAAGCACGTTTTTCGAATGTGCTGAATGCCTTGTATTACACAGAGAATGGTTTTTTTGCAGAGGTTCGTCATAGCTTATTGGCGCATCAATTAGAAAACGGTTTTGAAGTATCGGCATTTTCATTGCCGAGCGAAGTAACGCAAGCCTATCAAGCAATCAATCAAACGCGACAGTTTCGTACAGCGATGATTGATAACACACGATTCTTTGGCGACATCCATTTAACGGATAAAACATTGAAAGCTTATTATCAAGAACATTTAACTGACTTTCATCAGCCAGAAAAAGTGCGATTGGATTATTTGAAACTGACTGTGTCGGCGTTATCGAAGCGCATTAAGGTCAGCGATAAAGAGGCGAAAGCATTCTACGAGCAGAACAATAGCCGTTACAACTTACCCTTTGCGAAAGTTAAATCATCGGTTAAGAAAGCGGTTGCGGAACAAAAAGCCCAGCAGCAATTTGCTGACGTTGCTGATCAGTTAGCAAACTTAACTTATGCTAACCCAGATAGTTTAGAGGCTGCTGCAACACAATTGCATTTGACTGAGCAACAGACGGGTTGGTTGACGAAGCAAGGTGGAAAAACGACCTTATTAAAAAATAGCGCGGTGTTGCATGCTGCATTTGGTGCGGATGTGTTGGCACAGGGCAATAACAGCGATGTGATCAATGTCGATCCGGAAACGGTCGTCGTGATTCGTGTTGCGCAACATACCGCCGCAGCGCCTAAGCCTTTTGCACAAGTAAAACCAGAAATTAAACATGCCTTGCAAGGTCAGCGTGCTTTAGCCAAAGCGGGCGCCTTAGCTGCTCACGTGATGGCGGCTTTACGTCACGGTCAGTCTGCGGCCGCTGTGGCCAAGCAATATCAGCTGACATGGCGCGACCAACAACAGACATCGCATGGTGACAAGAATACTTCATTGTTAACGCAAGCCGTCTTTGCTTTACCATTGCCTGGTAAGCAAGCGGATCCCGCAGCTGTGACCCTGGCTAATGGCGTGGTGGTGGTGATGCTAGATAAGGTCACACCAGCAAGCCTGAAGCCTTCAGAGAGCGGCTACAACGCCTTTCGTGATGAGGTAGCCCATGCCGATGGTGAGCTGGCTAGCAAGCTCTATCTGCAGGGCTTAATTGCCCAGGCCAAGCTAAGCCCTGCGACGGTACGTGATAGCCTAGGCTAAGCCTAAGCCCGTCATCCTATTACCACGGTACTGCCAGGAGATGCCGCATCAAGTGTGGCATGACAGTGTAAATTCCCCCATCAAGATCACTTGCCAAACATACCTCAGTCTGGGTATAATTTGCCCATCATTATCAATGCGGTACCGAGGCATTTATGCCCAATGTGATTTTTGATTGGCAACATGCCAACCCTTACCTTCGTGATCATGCCTCTCTAATCAAAGCCATCATGCAACAGTTAGATCGTAATGCCGCTGCTGGGGGGATGGGCCATAAATTTCGTCGCTATAAGCCATACAAGCCTGATGCAGAAACGGGTGTGTATCAAGATGGGCGCTGGCAACATCTCACCGTGCGCGGCAAGTCTAGCCGTGACTTAGCCTTTTCTATTTTGCGTACGCATTATGGAAAATTTTATGCCCTAGAAAATCATATTAATTCGCCAGGATACAAAAAGCCTAGTGGTGCATTTGGTTATTTTAAACCTATTCAACAGATTATGCGTTTAGCGAATGGAGATTTGCGCTGGAAGAAGGAAGACTATGATGCACTAGATGGCTTAAAAACATTAAAGCCTGAGATGAGTTGTCATCACTATTATAGTGGTTTTTGGGGGGAGGCTCGACGATTAAATAAAATCGGTCGTGCTGATCTTGCGTGCTATGCGCCAAGGCCAGGTGCCATTCCCAAACACTATATTGTTATGAAACGTATGCAGGGACAGGAACTTAATTTTTGGCAGCAGCTTAGTCCTACTTTAAAGCCTGTGCAGCTTGCCGAAGTGATGAAGCAATTGTTACAGGATTTACTTTTACTACACGATAATGGCATTGTGCATTGCGATATTAAACCCAGTAACTGCATGGTTGGATTATCACGCGGTCGCATCACCGCAAATATTATTGATCTAGGCCTGGCGAAAGAGGGTGAAAATGGTTGCCCGATGGTAAGCTCCACCAAGATTGGGGTGCCAAAATATATGGATCCCGATTTTATATCGATGGTGCCAAAAGAGGGGTATGTTCTTCTTGAAAAGAGAATGCGAGGCTGGGCTGTGTATCTAAATAAAGCGTATGTTGGAGAATCATTGCCTTATGATTTCATTACGGATTGTTATGCCTTAGGCAAAGTATTTTATGATTTGATTCAAGCGCATCAAAAAGCTAAGCCCAGACAGTTTGCTACTTTTCAGCCATTGCGTGGCCTTGCCGAATGTATGATGCGCCGTGTGCCTGGTGCTTCCCGTATGACACCAACTCGGGCTCTTGCTGCTTTGGCTGTACTGAAGGATGGGCTTGAAGTGAGGCCAGCTGCATCACGAAGACGACCAGCTGCCCGACGTCTTTAATTATGACGGACACATTGTCACCCCAGCCGAGTTTGTCATCCCGCGCTTGACGCGGGATCTCCGTCTACTGCCGCAGTACTACCAGGAGATGCCGCATCAAGTGCGGCATGACAGGAGCGCCTTCAGCTTCGTGACTTTATGCATAAAAAAGTCACGGTTCCAAACATTTAGGCTGTCTGCATACGCGTGATTCACGAAGCGCTGTACCTCTAGCATGGCTTGTGGCCAGGAAATAGTGGCGATTTTTTCCTCGAGTGCTGTGCAAAGCCAATCTGCTGTTAACTTCACATGCTGATCTTGCCAAGGGCCAGATTGATCTAACGCATGGCCCAGCAGTGAGAGGTTAACCGGTGTCTTCTGATTGATATACCAAACAAAATCAAACCAATCACGACCTTTCAAATAAGGGCGGCAAAGCAGCGCATGGCATTTGCCAGCAAAGTTACTACTGAGATCGTGCGTCACAACGGAAAAATCAATCGGGAAGGAAAGGTACTGTAGCATTTCTTGGCTGCCCGCCGGTGGATTTGTATCGATTTCTAATTTGATGCACAACTTTTTCCTTGCATGATGATGAAAATGTAAGGTGAGTATTTTCCCAATGGAGTTATCTTTCAGAAAACATTTTTTAACGGTTGCATTTGCATTCTGGCGATCAGTAATCTCCGGTGTGATACCGTACAATCTAAAAGATTGTTTGATTTGCTCAAGATAAGGTTCCCATTCAAACTGTTTAGACGGTTGCTTTAAGACAAAATCTAAATCCTCAGAAAACCGGGGTAGATTTGAGAAAATCCGTAATGACGTCCCACCATGAAACTGCGCTTGAGTAAAAAAATCGGTTGTGGATAAGGCATAGAGTGCGATCTCTTGCAGAATTTCTTTCAGTGCATTTTCTTCATCTTCCTGGGTTTTTAAATGATAAGCAGATAACCTGTCGAGTAAAATTTGGTTATTGTCCATGTAACTCCTTTAATAAGGTCAGCAAGAATTTTTTGACAGTTAAGTTTCGATATAAAGGTTGCAATCGCCGAATATCTTCGGCACTGATACTTGTTAAGTGTGATTTTTCGATCCGTAAACTATTTATCAGGAAATCACAGTTTCCATTTTTTACCTTGTGCCAATAGACGTAGTCGACAATTGCACGCAATGGGGTGGTGATATGCATGTAATGCTTATCTTGTTTCAAGATGTCTACACCGGTCATGAACGATAGCACAGTGATGGGTACCTTTCTGTAAGTGAACGTCCCGACAGGGGTGTGAAAAATTTTACTTTTTCCTGTTGCTGTGACACTGGTTGTTTGCACAATGCGTTCTGGAATCCATCCATGAAAGCTGAGTGCGGACTCGGCACTGACAATACTGTGTGGTACAAGCCGGTTGGCTAGGTAATATTGACTGAAGCGTTGCGCTTGGTATTTATCAGCCAGCAGATACATGCCACGCGTGAGTCGGATTAACTCCCCTGCTTTTAACGCTTTGTTGACTAGGGCATATCGCCTTGCAGGAGAGCCGCCAAAGATAAAGGCTAAATCACTATCCCGAATGAGATGGTGTTGAAGACCGTGCTCAATGAGGGATGCAGTGCTTTGTTTCATGGCGCCTCCAATACCTCAAATTATTCCATAAACTTCCCAAAATGGCAAGTTTCTGGAATAATTAAGCTGAATGCAGGGACTTGCAAAATCCATTATGACGTGTGCATAATTTGTGCGCTATTGTCAATGCGGTACCGAGGCACTTATGCCTAATGTAATTTTTGATTGGCAATATGCCAACCCTTATCTTCGTGATCATGCGACTTTAATCAAAGCCATTATGCAACAGTTAGATCCTAATGCGGCGGCAAAGGGTATGGGGCATAAATTTCGTCGTGCTAAACCTTATAAACCGGAAGTTGAAACTGGCTTGCAGATTGATGAAACAATTGCTGCAAGATTTAATTTTACTACATGATAATGGCATTGTGCATTGCGATATTAAACCCAGTAACTGCATGATTCGGGCGCATCAAAAATTTAAAGTGAGACAATCTGCAACTTTGCAGCCGCTGCTTTTTCTTGCAGAATGTATGATGCGCCGTGTGCCGGGTAACTCAAACATGTCTCCAGCGATGGCGCTAAGAGCTTTGAATGTTCTAGAAGAAGAAGTAAATGCGAGAGTGGCTGATATGCGGATCCGTGTTGCTCGCTGTCCAGCAGGTTATCACAACTAACCAGCTTTTCATTCCTTGTCGTGTTTTCAGGAGATTCCGGCTCAAGGCCGGAATGACAAGAACCTTGTCATCCCGCGCTTGACGCGGGATCTCCATCTTGTACCATGCTCCCATCCTCACACAAAAAGACCGGGAGATCCCCATGAAAAAAGCACTCTCAGCATTATTTTCAGGCCTACTATGCTGCTGTTGTCCTGGTGCGCATGCAAAACCTCAAAGTTTGTATCAGGTTTCCACGATTAGCGCGCTGGCGAAGAGGGTGTACGATGGCGATATTGCGTATCGCGAGGTGATGAAGCATGGCAACTTTGGTCTGGGCACCTTTGCTGATCTAGACGGCGAGATGGTTGCACTGGATGGGCATTTTTATCGTGTCGATACAAAAGGTAGGCTTGAACATGTACAACCTCATTTGATTGCGCCATTTGTTGAGGTGACACATTTTCGTCCGATGAAAAAACAAAGCTTAAGCGAAGCGAGATCTTATCAAGCATTGGGTGATGCGCTGCGGCCTTTATTTTCCAATGCTAATATGCCTTACGCGATTCGTATTGATGGCGAGTTTCCATTAATACAACTGCGCAATGTATGCAAGCAAAAGAAACCTTACCCAAGTTTGGTCGAAGTTTCTAAAACCCAAGCGACGTTTGAATTGAAAAATGTGAAGGGGACTTTGGTGGGTTTTTGGTTCCCGCAGTATTGGGCGGGCATTGGTGTGCCGGGTTTTCATTTCCATTTTGTGACGGATAAGCGCGACCTGGGTGGGCATGTGTCAGAGCTCCATTTAAACCATGGGCAACTACAACTAAATATGATAGATAAAATTGATGTGCAATTACCGCATCACGCCACTTTTGCGAACGCTCATTTGTCAGATGAAAAATGCCAAGCTGAGCTCAAGAAAGCGGAGGGTGGGCACCGGGAGCGGTAGCTGGATCCATCGCGTGCTTTGCCATCGCTAGTTCTGTTGTTCCTGTTGTATCCGTTTGGGAAGCGTTAGCAAACAGTGTGGCATAGCAAAGGGTTCGTAGAGTAGGAAGTTTCTCTTCCGTTGTTGGCGTAGGTTTTACATTGGCAAAAGATCCATGTGCCATGCGAGGTTGGTCGTAGACTTCATCATCAAATGCGGCCAGGTCCTTATTGTATTCTTCTGGCGAGCAGGAAGACACAGTGATATTTGAATAGCCTGACTTCTTGAGTACTGCAGCCAGTGCACAATAGTCTTTATATGATTTTATCCAGCGGTAGCCTTGGCGTTCATTCATAAATGCTTTTAGCGTTGCCGTGTTACATGCTAATGCTTCCTTAATGAAATTTTTCCTTACGTCATGCGTATTTAGTTTAGTAAGCTCTATCTTCAACATGTTAATCCATTTAGAAAACACCTTCGCTGCCAGTGTAATGTGACATACCCCTTTGGGTACTAAATAATTAGTCTTGATTTCTGTGAATACGGCATAATCCATCAAATCAAGAAACGGTGCTTCAACGGTATAGCCCGCTTGGCTTAATCGTTCTGCCAACGTGCACCAATCCTCGTAAGATCGCAGGTATCTAAAATTGGAGGGGTATCCTTTTCCATGGCGTAAAATTGGTCGTATATGTAAGCAATCCGCAAGTGCTTCGAAGTTAGCATTTGATATATGCTGAAGTTCATTTTCTCTAAGCCATGCTTTCGCAAGATCTGTTGATAGCGCCATGGTTTCCACCTCGGCAGGAATACGCATTTGCTCTCTTAGCTTGCCTACCGGGGTAGCTTCAACCATCCAAGCAAATTGGAATGGGGTACATAAGTCGTTTGTGCAGGAAAACCCAAGTTCTGCTGATTTAGTCCGTAACAAGGCAAAGACTTCTGTTAATGTGTCGTAAGTAGCGAGCATCCCATCATTGATGAATTCTCTTAGCGTTGGCTGTATCCATTCGAAATCAATGTTGAGTTCGCTTTCTTGTTTGCTGAAATACTGTCTGTTTTCAAGGTGTTTTAGTAATGTGTTAGCCATACAAATGACGTTACCCATCGATCGTAAAAGGGAGTCGATTGTATGCTTGGTAGCCTCATGATCCTTCATAAAATAGAAGTTTTCCGCCGCGGCGTGTACCAATGTACTTGCTATGGAAAGTGGATCGGATGCTAGGGCTGCAATATCCACGGGGTGGCCAAGTTTCTTTAGATGACTCGCCATGGCGAGAATGTCCTCTGGTGCCTTATTCAGCTGCCTCAATACGGCGGGCATTCTAAGCGACGCTAATAAAGCTGTGTTATCTAATACTTGTTTGTCCGTCTTCTCATATGGGCTAGGTGCTTGCGCAATATTTGCTGCGAGCAAAGTGCGTGATAGGTCATCAGGAATTTCAGGCCGAGGTGTTGGGGCCTTGATTTTGTAGAGTTTAGCACGAACCTCTGCATTGTAAGCAAAGTCTAGTTGCGTCATAGCAGACAAGTTGAGGCCTGTTTGGTTGAGTCGTTGGATAAACTGACCGTAAGCCTCATAATTTCTGATGAGGTTGTAGCCAAAATTGCACATGTACTCTAATAATAGTTCATCGGTGATGGGGGTGCTGCTGTTGGCATGTGTTTCCTGAAAGTGTGTGATAGCGAGAGCTGTGCGTTCTTTGAAGGAAATGGGTAGTTGCACTTCCTCATAAAAAGAGTGGCCTATAGCAGGGTTAGTGGCAGTATGACAGATAGCTAATGCCAGCTTAAAAGAGTCGGGCAGTTGAACAGGATGCCCTTGACCTTGTAATGTCTGAACAAAGATTTTCTGATCGTCATGCAATGGGAGTTGAGAAAATCCTTTTTCTCGTTGGAGGTAGGTCATGAGCCCTTCAGAGGTGGCTTTACCATCTCTGGAAACAAATGCGTGTCCACTGGGGTAGACGTTATGATACTTCGTGATGAATGCCTGGAATTGGGTAAGTGCAATTTCTATGCTCATGGTTTTTTCTTTGTTATTTTTGTCAAGGCTGTGGTGGCTTACTAGGGAGATCCATCGCGTGCTTTGCCATCGCTGGAAACAAACGCGTGTCCATTAGGATTGGTACGATGACACGCCGAAATGAATGTCTCGAATCGGCCAAGTGCAGTTTCTATGGTCATGGTTTTTTCTCAGGTATTGCTCGATAAGCGCTAATCTTCCTGAGCGATATGAGCATCATTGGGCTTTAGCCTTGTCCGTGGCCAGCTAGGTATTATTTTGACCGAACTGTACATGGAGTGTGCAGACTTGTCAAGAGGTGTAGATGTCCCGGCTGGCTGTCATCGAAATTGTGAACTATTAGAACCCCGGCCGAGTTTGTCATCCCGCGCTTGACGCGGGATCTCCTGATGCAACTAAGGTGTTAAGCTTCCGCCTTTTCATGCTCCATAACTTCCGTCATTTTAATCGCATGGTAACCACCATCGACGTGCATGACTTCACCGATAACACCAGCTGCTAAATCAGAACATAAGAATGCAGAGACATTACCAACTTGTTCCGTTGTCACGTTCTCCCCCATGAAGAAAACCCTCTCAGCGCTACTATCGAGCTTATTCTGCTACTGGCGTGCCGGGCTTTTACTTCCATTTTGTGACGGATAAGCGCGACATGGGTGGGCATGTGTCAGAGCTCCATTTAAACCATGGGCAATTACAATTAAATATGATAGATAAAATTGATGTGCAATTAGCGCATCACGAGGGCTTTGCAAATCCCCATTTATCCGATGAGCAACTGCAAGCCGAAATTAAAGAAGCGGAGGCTGGGCACCGGTAACCCTATTGTGCTGGGTAACTATTGACCTCTCCACAGCTTTCGTTTAAAATGTGCCCACTATAATTACTAAAGAGCTTAACATGCCATTAGGAACTGCCAAAAACCACATCATTTTCGGTGAAAATGCGGATAAAACACTAGAAACTCATCAAAAACAGCTTGCTGAGGTGATTCAAGCGCTACACAAGATGCCGGATGATCGAAGCTATAAATATTCCCGAAAACATGGCTTGAAAGACAGCTTAGAAGCAAATGGGTTACCTTTTTCAATCATGAAAACAATGATAAATGACAAGGCCCGTTATTTTGCACTTGATAACCATCAAATTGATAAGCAAATGTGTTCACAGAAAGTTGAGCTAGTTGATGGCGTGCGGCCTATTGAAGGTGTGGGGGGAGATGCATACTGTAAACCGATGAGAGAATTGTTTGTGTCTTTTACTGAAGGTGGAGATGTTCAGTTTGAGTGGCAGCCAATTTCTGTGGGAGAGCCAACCATTGGCATGAGGCGAAATAAAGGTACAACTAGTGCTACAGGTTCCCCTGATGAAAGAAGGAGAAAGATTTTAGAAGGTAGACTAAACGGTGAGCTTGAAGCGTTGCAAGCTGCTGAAGAGTCAGCATTTGCAACTGGCATGGATTATCAATGTGGTAAGGAAGGTAATACAATAAAATATGCATTGATAATGCCATGGTTTTCCAAAGGAGACGTGAGTGCTAACATTCTATTGATGGATCCGAAGCATGCAGAACAACGTAACCACGCAGCTATGCCTTGTTGGACAATACCTCAAGTTTATCAATTATTAGAAGCCATCTTACAGCTGGTTGTGAACTTTCATGCAAAGCATTGGGTGCATCGTGATCTTAAACTGGAGAATATTTGCTTGGATGCCAACAGAAAGCCACATTTGGTGGACTTCGGAATGGCAAAGAAGTTTCCAAAAGGTGTACCTGCACTAGCGAATAAGGTAGTTGCGGGAACTTTGGCATATTTGCCGCCAGAAGTAGCAGAGGCGACACGTCAAAATGGACTGTCAGTTTACTCTTACAAATCCGATGCTTTCTCACTTGGAAAAAATCTTGAGGACCTGGATTTGCTTTTAGATCTCCACAGTGCTTATCGTGGTTCTTACTCGGAAACAGCTATGCAAACAGACAGCTTCAGTCGTATGATAAAGCATATTGCAGCGAATATGCAAAAAGAAAATCTAGACGAGCGTTGGACTGTCGATCAAGCGTTAGCATGCGTGCAAAGCAAGCGCGCTACCTTTCACCCGTGAACTCACGCAGTCAGGTTGGCCTTACGTATTGATTTTTTCCTAAGTGCCCTTGTTGGCCGTTCCAGTCATCCCAGATAAATGCAATCGCATTTTCTGGCATGACTGGGGGTAGTGTTAAGCTTCCGCCTCTGCATGCTCCATAACTTCTGTCATTTTAATGGCATGGTAACCACCATCCACGTGAAGTACTTCACCGGTCACACCTGCTGCTAAATCAGAACATAAGAACGCAGACACATTACCGACTTGTTCCGTTGTCACGTTCTCACGCATGGGCACAACGCGTTCGTTGGCATCCAACATTTTACGGAAACCGGCAATCCCGGATGCAGCCAGCGTACGAATAGGACCCGCAGAGACCGCGTTAACGCGGACTTTTTGTGGACCAAGGCTCGCTGCCAAGAAACGTACGTTAGCTTCTAGGCTGGCTTTTGCTAAGCCCATGACATTGTAATTAGGGATAGCGTATTGCGAACCTAGGTAGGTTAACGTTAACAAAGCACCGCCTTCACGCAAGAATGGGCGACCATATTTAGCCAGCGCTGCAAAACTATAGCTACTAATTTCATGCGCGGTAAGAAAACCTTCGCGGGTGACGCAATCTAGATAGTCGCCATCCAATTGATCTGCGGGTGCAAATGCAATGGAGTGGATGATGATATCTATTTTGTCCCAAGACTTGCTGAGTTCAGCGTACATGGATTCAATCGCCGCATCGTTGCTTACGTCGCAAGGAAAGGTGAGTGTGCTACCCAATTCCGCCGCCATTTTTTCTGCGCGTGGTTTTAGTTTTTCATTTTGATAGGTGAGGGCAACTTCTGCGCCTTCACGATGCATGGCTTGTGCGATGCCGTAAGCGATAGAACGTGTGCTGGCGACACCAGTAATTAAAGCGCGTTTACCTGTTAAGAAACCCATAATAATCTCTCCAAAATGATTGTGCAGCGATTCTACCGAATACTTGTCATGGGGTCCATTTGCACACTTTATGAACTTAATGTAAAATCCGGCTTCCAAAAAAGAAGTAAAATAAGATGCCACACACCTTTTTTCAGCAATTTCCGTCAGATCATCCTATTTTTGGGGGGAATGCTGATGGGGTGTTGCAAGAATTTTCTCCGATTATTTGTGAATTGATTAAGCGACTGAAGGAATTACAGATGGCACGCTCTCAGCGTTTAAAATTTCATCGTTGCTTTAATACAACCAATTCCGGCCAAACAATAGAAGAAAAAAAAGGCGGCATTTGGGGGTTCCGTGAACGAAAGTATCTTCATGTTGCGGTTGCTGGAAAATCCAGTAAAAATTTACCCTTTTCGTTGATATTGTTGAAGGACGGTCGCGTGCTAGCGTTGAATAATCATCGCTTGATGCACCAAACGAAAAAAGCATTTCATGAAATAGCGGGACATCGTAGTTTTTTCAAAGGTGGCCGCATTATTCAGATGGATGAAAATAAAAGTTTGTCATGGCAACCTCTCGATAGTAAGGCGTGGCTTTGTTACAAACGAGGAATAACGACAGAGGAGTTGGGGCTGTTAAAAAGAGACGAAAAAATCAGATGTGAAAACAAAATGAAAAGAGCATTTGAAGATGAAGATTTGGTATTAAAAAAACTAGGGAAGACCAGTTTTTTATCTAGCATTTATCGAGAAGAGGTGTCTCAGAAAACCACGGAAAAAGAAAAGCTGTTTTCAGTGCAAACATGGCATCTTGGTGCTGATATAGAGGTGGTTGCCTCTCCCCCGTATCCGAAATTGACTGGTTCCCAGGTGTTGATTTTTGTGTATTCCTTATTAAAAGAAGCCGCGGCGCTGCATACCTACGGACTGATACATCGCGATTTGAAGCCGGATAATATTATGGCTGTTCGGGAGGGTGAATGTTTCCTTGCACGCTTGGTTGACTGGGAAATGTGTAGAGCATTGGATGCTCAGGATGAATATCGTTCTGAATTCTTTTCTGGGAGTTATCGTTATGCAGACCCAGCTATGGTACGTTTGTTGCCGAAAAAACTGGATAAGCCTGATAGTGAAAAGACAGAAGAAGTCTTAGCACGAGAAAAAACACCAGAAGGTTTTATTCGAACGAAAAAAGAATCCGGCGAACTGGTTGTTGCATACAGTAGTGCGGCGTACGATCGGCCAGATGAAAAAGTCACAGGTGCTTTCGGTGTGGTTAGAGCGAAGAAAATGTTTTGTTTTACAAAAAAATCGGATGCTTATGCCGCAGGGTGTGTGATCAATGTGATTTTAAAAGAGCTATATCAACAGCCATTAGAACCACAGCATCAATCAGCTATTTGTGTTTTTTTGCAAGAACTTACGCAAGCATTAATGCATCTCGATCCCCAGAGTCGTATGTCTTGCAGCGCTGCTCAGTCTAAAATGGACGACAAGTATGAGTGGCTCAAAGAACTTGATGTTTTTAAATCAAACCAAAGTGGTATTAGGCCTGCAAAACCTTAAGCTCATTGAAAGCCTTGCAAATTGCCGTACAATGCGCGCCTTTAATCGAGGTTTCTAGGTTTAACGCGGTAATAATAAGATAGGTAGGATGAGATGGGTAGTGGTACCATTGTACTAGGGCGTCCGAGAACGACCGATTCAACATCAAGCATTGTGAATATTCAGCAAGATGCGAAGCTCACCGATAAGGAGCTTGCTGATGCGGGTGCTGCATTGGAACAGTATGTTAGATCCCGAGATAAAGCGCTTTCAGAAGAACAGCAACAAGACATCTTATCTTACAAATCTCAATTCGAAGTATTTTATACCTATTTGATGCGCGAGCTTAAGGCGCCAGATTCTGTCGTGAATGCAGAAAATATGACAAAAATTTTATTGAAACAGGCTAACTCAGCTGAGTCAGCAGAACTTTGCAAGCTAAGCCTCGATCAAATATATCCTGCATTATTTGCATTGGAGTTGACGTTTGAGCAACGGATCTTATCTCAAAAAAATGTTTCAATTTCCCCCCCTTCTTTTTGGGAGAGAGGCTTTTTTAAACGCCGTACAGATGGCATGTATTTAAAGGCATCTCAGATTGAGGAACTAGGGGCCTTAAAAAAAGTTTGTCTGGCGCTATTTACAGCCGCCTATGATCAGTCTGATAAGTCAGCGAAAGAAATGCAATATGCTTGGGTAAACAGTTTACGCCTACCGCATTTTAATCATGCGGCTTACCAGATTCTACATAAGCAGGAAACAGGGACAGCGCAAAAGTTATATTCACTGTACAACGAGGAGCATGCAAGAGCGACAGGCATCTCAATTTGTTTGCAGAATATGGAGTAGCTTGCTAGGATAGCTGCTCTTTATATAGAGTCCTATCCATGCAAGAATCGCTCGTTTCCCGCGATACCCATCCAGAAGATACCCGTATTACCATTGGTAATCATGTCATCGGCCGTGATTTTACTTGGATTGCTGGGCCATGCAGTGTAGAAGCGGCGGATATTACGTTTCGTCTTGCAGAACAAGTTGCAAACTTAGAGATTCCATTTTTCCGTGCTGGCGCATACAAGCCACGTACGAGCCCTTATAGCTTTCAAGGGCTGGGCTCGGAGGGCGTAGAAATTCTCAATCAAGTTAAACAACAATTTGGTTTAGCTGTTGTGACAGAAGTGATCGATGCGGCATTGCTTGATGAAATTTCAGCAGTCGCGGATATATTGCAAATTGGCGCGCGTAACATGGGAAACACCCGCTTATTAAAAGCGGTTGGACAATCTAAGACGCCAGTCTTACTTAAGCGCGGCATGTCCGCCACCCTAGAAGAATATTTACAAGCGGCCGAGTATATTTTGGTTGCGGGCAATCCGAATGTGATTTTATGTGAGCGCGGCATTCGCACCTTCGATACGCATTGCCGTTTTACCCTGGATATAGCTGCAGTACCGAATCTTCGTCGTTTATCGCACTTGCCTGTGCTGGTTGACCCTTCGCATGCGGCAGGCACACAAACCTTAGTGGCGCCATTGGCGAAAGCCGCGGTTGCGGCAGGGGCGCAAGGGTTAATGATTGAAATTCATGATGACCCAAAAAATGCTTATAGTGATGGATTGCAGGCAATACATCCCGATGAACTGGCTGAACTGATGAAAGTCTGTGATACATTACAAGGAGTTTCCACATGAATCGTCTCTTGGGAAGTACATTAATTATTATTGGCACCTCTGTTGGCGGCGGCATGCTAGGTTTGCCAATTGCGACAGCACACTGTGGATTCTTGGGTGCATTAGCTTTGTTTGTGTTTTGTTGGTTGTTTATGACGCTTGGCGCATGTCTTATCATTGAAGTGAACTTATGGTTTCCTAGCGGAACGAACATGATCACCATGGCGAAGAAAACCTTAGGGCCCAAAGGGCACCTACTCATGTGGTGTTTATACCTTGCCTTGTTATATTCGTTATTAGCCGCGTATACCGCGAGTGGTAACGATGTTTTACACGATTTATTGCAGCGTGCGGGTTGGCATTTATCCTTAAAATCCAACGTATTTTTGTTTATGGCATTATTTGGTGTGGTGGTGGTGGCGGGCATTCGCTATGTGGATATGGTTAACCGCAGCCTCATGAGTGCCAAATTAATTGTTTATGCTGCCTTAGTGATTTTTCTGTTACCGAAGATTCATTCACCGGCTTTGCATACTTGGCACCCCACGTATTTGAGTTCTGCGATGGCGATTGTGATCACCTCTTTTGGTTTTGGCCATATACTGCCGAGTCTGCGAGAGTATTTGCAGGATAATGTTCGCGATATTAAGCGGGCGATTTGGATTGGGTCATCAGTGCCGTTTTTTGTGTATGTGTTATGGATTATCGCAACGATGGGGGTATTACCTCGTTATGGCGCGCATGGTTTATTGGCCATGCAGCATGCGGCACAACCGGTAAGTGAATTGGCGAATGCACTTGCCTTACTTTCAAAAAGTACTTGGGTTAATTTGTTTGCGCATGTGTTTGTGTCGATTTGTGTGGCCACTTCTTTTTTATCCGTTGCGCTGGGTTTATCGGATTGTTTGGCCGATGGCTTGCATTGGCCCAAGCATAGCGTAAAGGGTGTTGGCGTTTATTTGCTTACATTCTTACCGCCTTTGGTGTTGGTGGTGGCTTACCCTGACGCTTTTCTTCTTGGCTTACGTTATGCCGGTATTTTTTGTGTAGCGCTGCTGGTCTTGTTGCCGGCGCTGATGGCGTGGGCGGGGCGTGGACGCTATCAATCCAAGGCAATATTTCAACTGAAAGGCGGTACGCCCATGCTGGGTTTACTGATACTTTTGTCTATATTTGTTATCACTCTAGCAGCAATCTATCCCTTGTGAATCAATAATTATAATTGACTTATAACCCAATCTCGACTAATATAAAATTGAATTTTATATTAGTCGGGGCGGCAATGTACATCAAAAGAAGCCTTGAGAGGGTGCTTAGATCAGCTAGCGAGAGTTTTCGGGTGATACTCCTAACAGGCCCAAGACAGGTTGGAAAAACGACTTTACTAAGACACATTGATAACAAAGCAAGAAGTTACATTACGTTTGATGACTTGAACCACCGTATTGCAGCAGAGCAAGATCCCGCTGGATTTGTTGAGCGCTTGAAGCTGCCTGTGTTACTTGACGAGGTGCAGTATGCGCCGAGTATTTTGCCTTATATTAAGATGGTGGTGGACAATAGCAAAGAGAAAGGATTGTTTTGGCTGACAGGTTCTCAGCAATTTGAAATGATGCAAGGTATCACGGAATCTTTAGCTGGACGTGTTGCAGTGATAAGGCTTCAAGGTATTTCTTTAGCCGAAGAACAAGAACGCATGGATTTACCACCATTTCTTCCCACACCAGAAATCATCAAGGCTAGACAAGCTGTCGCTCAGCCACTTTCTTCCATGGAGATTTATCATAAAATATGGCGAGGGGGATATCCTGATGTTGTGTCGAATGACGCAAAACATTGGGAGCAATTTTATGAGTCTTATTTGGCTACGTACATTCAACGTGATATTCGTGACTCTTTAAATGTGACTGATCCACTACTATTCCATAAGTTTATGCAAATAACCGCTGCTCGGACGGGGCAATTAGTTAATTATAGGGATATCGCACAATTGGTTGGTGTGAGTGAACCAACGGTAAAATCGTGGTTGAATATTTTGCATGCATCGGGAATTATTTATTTGTTGTCACCATATTTTGTAAATCAAACTAAGCGTCTGATTAAAACGCCCAAACTTTATTTTATGGATACAGGTTTATGTGCCTTTTTAACAGGCTGGCTAACGCCTGAAGTGCTTGAGCGTGGTGCGATGTCGGGACATATACTGGAAACATATGTTATTGCTGAGATTATTAAATCGTATTTTAATGCAGGAAAAGCAGCTAAACTGTATTTTTATCGAGATAAAGAAAAAAGAGAAATTGATTTGCTGATAGAAGAAAATGGAACGCTGTACCCAATAGAAATTAAAAAAACTAGTTCACTTGGAAACATTCACTGTGATGCTTTTAAGGTGCTGGGAAAACTGAGCCAACCCATTGCGAAGGGATGTGTCATTTGCTTGGCTTCAGCATGGTTGCCGATTAATAAATATGTTGATGCAGTGCCTCTGTTTTATATTTGAACATGAGAATGGTGCTTGGCTTACTTGATGCCGGTATTTTTTCTGTGACTTAGCTGTTAATATGCCCGTCGCACGCATTATCGCGTATTTTAACAGGAGGTCACAGATGACATTGCGTTTTAAATCTTTTGCTTTGGCATGTGGTGTTGCGAGTTTGATTTACTCGCCGACATTCGCAGCAGATCAAGCTCAGCATAAAAAAGTACAGAAGCCAGTACAGAAAACTAAAAAAACTGTTGAAGCACCTAGCAGTTTAGAAAATGTAAAAACGGCTATTTCATTTTATTCTTTGCCGGATATTGCGATTGGTCGCCCGGTATATACAGCACCGTTCATGGGTGGGATTAATTCCCGCTATGATGAAAGCAACTTAGTTGTGCACATCAATGACATCAACCGTGATTTAATCTTGTTGCAACAACGCCAAAAAGCGGATGATGCATTAAAGGCACATCATTTAACGGCGCCTAAAGATCCGATTATGTCTTTAAGTGGTGAAATTCAAGGAAAAATTCTGGCGGATCGTGATTACAATGGTCCAACAGAAAGTGATATCGATTTATCAACAGCAAAACTCGATGCGATCATCAATATCCGTCCTTGGGTGACAGGTTTTATGACCTTGAATTATGACAATACGGCATCCTCGAATGGTGCGCGGATTAATAATTCACGTTTGTACTTAGAAAATGGTTTTGTGACTTTGGGTAACCTGAATCGCACGCCATTCTATATGTCTGTTGGTCAGCTTTACGTACCATTTGGTCAGTACAATTCAAGTTTGATTGCAACACCATTAACACAATCAATTGGTGAAACCAATGAACGTGCCATGGTGTTTGGTTTCAAAAACACAGGTGAAAACACCTTAAATGTAACCGCGTATGTGGGTAAAGGTGATATTCGTGTGGGTGATGAAAACGCGAATAAGATTAACCAAGTGGGCGCGAATGCGATTTTTGCCCATGAAGGTAAAAACTTCACGTACCAATTGGGTGCGGGTTACATTGGCAATATTGCAGATGCAGCTGGTATGCAAATCACGGGTGGTAAAGGTGATTTCACCGGGTTTGGTCAAGGCGCTGCAAGCAACGAAGTGATTAAAGATCGCGTACCGGGCGTGGATGTGCAAGGGATGATTGGTTATGGACCGTTCTCTTTTGTGGGTGAATACACGGGTGCTGCAAAACGCTTCAGTCCGCTAGACATGACCTATGATGCGGTTGGTGCTAGACCACGTGCATTTCATTTTGAAGGTGCGTACCAGTTTGATTTGATTGGTCATCAATCGTCATTTGCTTTAGCGTATGGCCACAGTTACCAGGCCTTAGCGTTGAACTTACCTGAATCACGCTATGCATTAACCTTTAGTAGCAATATTGTGGCAAATACCGTCTTTAGTATGGAGCTACGTCATGATGATAACTATGCTGAAGGCAGAACTGCAACAGGGCAAGGTCAGTCAACGTTTGATACTACTGACCTAGGTAAATCAGCTAACGCAGCCACTGCGGAAATTAGCTTGTACTTCTAAAAGTCTGTTACCCCGGGGCGGCACTGCCGCCCTGGGCTTGACCTTGTCACCCCCCACTTGATGCGGGGTTTCCTGCAGCCTCTAGTGTACTTTGCAGAAGCGGACAAAGACGTCACTGACCCCGGCCTTGAGCCGGGTTTTCTATCTTTTACCTGTCACCCTGAATCTCCTGCTAGCACAGCACATAATGGTTTGTTTTTTATCAATAAATGGTTGAAATCAATGGTTTTTATGTTATTCTTATGCATGTTGCCAAAAGGCACACATTAGGCTACGCTTTAAAGGATAAAAGAATATATGCAATATAACTTCTCTGAAGAGAAAAATAAGATCTTGATGAGAGAAAGAGATATTTGTTTTGAGGAAGTGATTTTGGCATTAGAGGCTGGTGAGTTACTGGATATCGTTGAGCACCCAAACCGAGAAAAATATCCCGCTCAAAAAATGTATGTATTGCCGATGAATGGATATGTTTATTTGGTTCCATTTGTCGAAGAAGAAAAAGAGATTGTATTTCTAAAAACGATTTTTCCAAGTAGGAAAGCGACTAAACAATATTTAGATTAGAGGACAACGTCATGCCAAAAGATACCCCAAAGAAATTAACCCCAGAAGAAACTGAATTGCTAGCATCCTATGAGCGAGGGGAGTGGCGTACGGTAAAAGAATTTGAAAAAGAAAAGCTTCGTGTACAGAAAATTGCGAGAGAAACTTTAAAAAAAGATGCACGGATCAATATTCGTTTATCTAGTCATGATCTTACTCGATTAAAAGAAAAAGCAGCATATGAAGGGATCCCTTACCAAACCTTTATTGCTAGTGTCTTGCATAAATACATCGAAGGGCATTTTGATTAAGCGATCTTAACCGCTAAACGAAATCCTAGGGCAGACAGGATGCTTGTTAAGGTATTTAAGCGAGGGTTTCCTTTTGTGGAAAGCGCTTGGTAGATGGCTTGACGATTAAGGTCGACGTTTTGAGAAAGTTTTCCGATGCCACCTCGTGCTTGTGCAACTTGGCGTAGTGCCAGCAGAAAAGCTTCGATGTTGTTGTCTTCTTGATAAGATTCAAGCGCTGTTTCTAGGAATACGACGGCTTCTTTTTTATTACGTAAAGATTTAACTAGCCATGCTTCGTAATCAATACTCGGTGGAAATTTATTTGATCGCTTCATAATATTTCTCCAAATAATCTGCCCAATAAATTTTTGCTTTTTCAACATCATGCTGTTGCTTTTATATTGTCGTCTATAATTGACAAAAGTCAACAACCCTAAACCCAGGGTTTTCCAGCGTTTATCGGGTAAGGGGTGTGCATGTATGCAGGATGTCCGCTGGATTGCTGGGGCGTGAATAAGAGTTGAGCAGAAATAGTTTAACTAAAAATCAAACATCCACTCGCTCAGAGAAAGCGTGCATGAGGGTGTTCAGATCGATCAGCTCTAGCTCGCCGCCACGGGGAACACCACGGGCAATGCGGCTGACGCGCAGGTTTTTTTGTTTGGCCATGTCGGCGATAAAGTTGGCCGTGGCATCGCCTTCGACGGTGGGATTCGTTGCTAAAATGACTTCTTCAACCGTGCCATCTGCAAATTGTTTTTTGAGTTTATCTAAACCCAACTGCTGCGGACCAATCCCATCAAGCGGGGAGAGGTGGCCCATTAAAACGAAGTAGGTCCCATTGTATGCGTGAGTTTGTTCTATCGCTAACACATCGGCAGGGGTTTCGACGATACATAATTTTTGTTTTTGTCGTTTCGTGCTCTGACAAATGGGACACAGTGGTGTCTCACTGTAGTTACGACATTGTTCACAATGTTGAATGGCATCTAATGCATGTTGAATCGCGTTGCTAAGAACAGGGGCCTGCTCACGTCCTTGCTGTAAAAGATGAAACGCCATGCGTTGCGCGCTTTTAGGGCCTATGCCCGGCAAGCAACACAAGGCGTCAATCAGTTTCGCGAGTGCTGGTGTTAATCCACTCACGCACCATCCTTACCTTTATCATCATCAGCAATACCAGGCATTTGGAAGCCTTCAGGTAGTTGCATACCCTTGGTAATATCTGCCATGCGATCTTGCGTAGCACGTTCAACTTTTTTCTTACCATCGTTGATAGCCGCAGCAACTAAGCCTTCTAGCATTTCACGATCGTTCATCGCAGCATCGACAATCTTGACGCGTTTTGCTTCGTTAGAACCGTTATATTCGATTTTCACCATGCCACCACCGGCTTCACCGATGACGGTCATCTCCAGCAAAGATTGTTGTGCGGACTGCATTTTGTCTTGCATTTCTTTGGCTTGTGACATGAGTTGTTCAAAGTTCGCTTTAAAATCCATTGGGATCTCCTCGTTAATGTTATTTGTTTCGCGTTACTATTTCGCTTTGCTTTGTCATCCCGGCCTTGAGCCGGGATCTCCAGCTAGTACGATGTACTATGTATGGTCCACAATTGTAGCATCAAATGTGGATAAAAGGGACTTTACCCCGGGGTCTGTTTCGAATTCTGCACGACTTTCTGCGCGTTTTGCAGCTTCAGCGGCATTTTCTTGTTTGGCAATGCTATTTACCCCTGCATCGGATGGCACAATAGTCACTTGCATTGGTTTACTAAAGTGAGTGGAAACTGCGGTTTTAATGCGTTCAAGTTGGCTTTCATTCAGAAAAGGGGCATGTGCGTTATCAATTGTTAAACTGAGAGCGGTATCCGTTAATTGATCCATCGCACAATGGGTCAAAATCGACATAGCCATCCCATCGACCTTCAGCTGTTTACACAGCGTCTGCCATTCACTGTCCGCTGGATTGTCGACAGTGGGGGCTGGTGTTGCTGATTTTGGTTCTGGTTCTGGTTCTGGCGCTGGCGCTGTTGCCGCCACCGCAGTAGCAGCGACGGGTTTAGCTGGCGACTTTTTTGCGAGGGGTTTCTCTATCGGTTGCGCATTACCTTGCTCTGGTGAGAAGGCCAACATGCGAAGTAATGTCATCTCAAATCCAACACGCGGGCTAGGCGCTAAATTTAAATCACGTTTGCCATGTAAGGCTATTTGATAAAACAATTGCACATCAGCTTTTGAAAAAGCATTAGAAAATGCTTGCAAGCTTGGGTGTTGCTTTGCGTGCGAAGGCACCGCTTGGCTCAAACTAATATGATGCAATGCTTCTAGCAGACTATCTAGTACTTGTGAAAACTGTGTGCCTTGTTCCGTGAGTGCAGCGCTCGTTGCAAGCAGGGCTTCCATATTATCGTCAGCCAAGTGTTGCAATAAATCAATAATTGCTTGGTCAGAAACACAACCTAACATGGTGTTGATGTTGTCTGAGGTAATCGCATCTGCACTATAGGCAAGCGCTTGTTCGCACAAGCTCAGTGCGTCGCGCATACTGCCGTTGGCAGCTTTTGCTAATGTTGTTGAAGCCTGTGTTTCTAGGGTAAAACCATCAGTTTTTGCAATGTGCTGTAATTGTTTGTCGATGATTTCTTCAGGCAAGTTCCTTAAGTGAAACTGCAAGCAACGGGATAAGACGGTTACGGGTAATTTATGTGGATCCGTTGTCGCGAGTAAAAACTTCACATGCTCGGGTGGTTCTTCCAGTGTTTTTAATAAAGCATTAAAGCTGTGCCCCGATAACATGTGGACCTCATCGATGAGGTAAATCTTAAAGCGACCTTGGCTTGGTAAATATTGTACGTTATCAAGCAAGTCTCGCGTGTCTTCGACTTTCGTTCGTGATGCAGCATCGATTTCTAGTAAGTCAGGAAAGCGGCCCGCATCGATTGCTTGGCAAGTATCGCATTGTCCGCAAGGGTTGGCGGTAATACCTGTTTCGCAAGTTAAGCCTTTCGCAAAAATACGTGCGACCGTGGTTTTACCTACGCCGTGCGTACCTGTAAATAAATAAGCGTGATGCAATTGATCGCGTTCTAGTGCGTGCTGTAATGCTTGCACGGTTGTGCTTTGGCCGACGAGCGCGTCGAATGTGTGAGGGCGCCATTTGCGGGCGAGAACTTGGTGTGCCATGTGATCGGTCCCTGATTGGGAGGCCGCCACGAGCCACATCACCATACCACCTAATCCACTACCGTTGCTTCCTTCCGGACCTGGCGGGGTTCGCGGGGTCGGTGTATGAGAGGACCCGCAGCAACCATATTGCGCTTTGAACCAGGCATTATACGGATTTCAGGGCGGGATGCGAGAGGCGCGTTAAAAGATGTTTTTTAGGTCAATAATGAGGCTTTCTTTCGTTAACTTTTCTTGATCTGCCTAATTAAGAAAAGTTAGGTCGCTATCTTTTCTTGGCATCCTTGATTAAGAAAACTTAGGGTGCTAACAATTCTTAATTGAATGGCTTTGTTCTGTCTTCAGGAGTGTGGATTTCTTATTCAGCCCACCCGCAAACCCTGTTAACTTGCCGTTGCTTCCAATAACGCGGTGACAAGGAATGATAATGGGAATCGGGTTTTTACCATTGGCAGCACCGACCGCGCGCGCTTTATTTTTATCGCCTAGTCTTTTCGCTTGCTCACCGTAGGTGATGGTTTCTCCGTAAGGGATTTTTAATAGTTCTTGCCAAACTTGTTGCTGGAATGGCGTACCTATTGGCGCTAAAGGTAAATCGAATTGCTGTCGCTGATTGTTAAAATATTCAGTGAGCTGTTTTTTTGTTTCAGCAATAATGGGGTGGTTAGTGTTGTGCGTTAATTCTTTTGGGGTGGTGAGGTTATCCCAAATGATGGATTGCAATGTTGTGGGTGAGGCTATAATTGTTAATTTGCCCACAGGGGAGTTTATTGTGTCGTAGCTTAATGGCATACTTTATACCTTTGGTATGTGAATAGGTGGAAAAATATTTTGTTGCTTCATTCTAACGTAATAGAAACGTCTAATACAGAAAAATTATACGCTGATTTTTTTCTGAGTAAGAGCATGGTGTACGATCGCTGTCATATGACCTGTTCGCCAATGTTACCAGAAAGAGAAAGTGTAGAGTATGGCGCGTGCTCATTTGAACTCAATGATCTGAAGGTAAGGTTTCGTGTTGGGAAAGTGACCCCAACAAAAATCGGACAATTTGTCACTGTTTGGAAAAGAGTTGGACGTGGTCCTATCCAGCCTTACGACGCGTCAGATGCAGTAGATTTTTTTGTAATAACCACAAAGGTGGATGATAAACTGGGTCAGTTTGTATTTCCCAAAGCCATTCTTATTGAGAAAGATATATTTTCTGTTGATGAAAAAGGTGGGAAAAGAGGTTTCCGGGTTTACCCACCTTGGGACAAAGCGGAAAACAAGCAGGCGAAAAAAACACAAGAATGGCAATTAAACTATTTTTTGGATATGTCGCAGGATGGTGAACTAGATAAAGCGCGTGTTAGTAAGTTATATACTCTCCACCTATAAAAAAGATTCACCTGTCACCCCGGGCGCCGATCCGGGGTCTCCTGATGCTACTATAGTGCTTGATGGAGATCCCGGCTCAAGGCCGGGATGACAGTAATGCTATCCACCTCTCTCTCTCCGCCAATAAAAAAACCCGCTGTGCGGGTTTTTTATTGAGAGGGATTGACTCGTCCCTCACGTTGTTCGGTCCTCACCCCTACGGGGCGCACTGCGTGCGTCCAAATCCTGTCGCCGCGCTACGCGCTCTTCGCGACAGCATTTGTCGAACCGGTTAGTCTTCTCCATCCCTCTCTCTCCGCCAATAAAAAAACCCGCTGTGCGGGTTTTTTATTGGCGGAGAGAGAGGGATTCGAACCCTCGATAGAGCGTGAACCCTATACACACTTTCCAGGCGTGCGCCTTCAGCCACTCGGCCACCTCTCCGCGAAGTGAGCATCATACAGAATGCCTACAAAACAGGCAAATTAAGGCGGCACCAGCCCATGATTGACACAAAAAAGAACAGCCCTTATAATGCGCAAGCTTATTGAGTGACTATCTAGCATAAAAAGAGAGAAGCCATGCCAATTTCAAAAGAAGATTATCTCAGTGTTGTCAGCGATTGTATTTTAGATTGCGAGTACGATACGCATTCAGCACAGGAACGTTTGCATCGGCTTATATCAACTCTGCTGCACCCGGAAACCCAGCCTCAGGCATTACAAGTCGTCATCCGCCAGACATTTAAGGGGAGTGATAAAGCGGCTTATATCGATAAACTGAAAGCATTTGTCGCGCTTGTTCAAAAAGAAGAACAGCTTGCCGAAAACAAAAAAACTTTGCAGGCGTATCATCAAGATTTAATAAAAGATATTCAAGCTGAACATGATCGTCTTATCCATTTGCCTAATCCAGTGTACACCCGTTGGGTTGATTCTTTTGTAGGAACAGCAGAAGAACATTTTCCAGAGTATAAACACCGACACGCAGAATTGCCAATAGTCGAAACAATGGCAAGGGACGCTGGTTCCCGATGCATTTGCTTTACGATCAGCGATGTTGACATTGTAATGCCGGAAGGAGTAATTCACTATTTAGATAAAGGATGGCGCCCCCCTGAGGCGGTCATCCGTCTTGTTTTGGGAGGCGGGGTCGTGACCTGTTCTTTCCAGCAACACCATGGTGCTGCTGGCTATCGCAGTTATCAGGTCGCTGATTCTGTTTTTCAATCTATTTTAGCTAATGGTAGCCAAGATCGCTTATTTCATGATGAAAGATATATTTCGTGTGGTTTTCTTGCAAAGGTAACCAATAAAGAAACGGGGGCAGTCATTGTTGTCGATACCTATGATGATAGCACACCAAGTGTTGGTAGCGGTCATGGTGCCATTGCTGCATTTTATGATGAAGGGATGACGCGGCTGTATCCATTAGAGATTGTGAGAAAAAGGTTACGAATGATTGCGCCGGCTTGTCTAAAAAGGCAGAGTCTAGAATTAGAACCAATCGAACTGCCCCATTTTCAGCTGCCTCCCAGATTTTCTGATACCTGCGCCGATTTGCCAAAAAGACCGGAACGCAGTGATTTTCCGGGTGAAAATAAGACTGAGAGATACGAAAGATTTAAGGCTGCATCTGTTGCTTGGGGGAGGATATATTACCCCGAACGTACAAGAAGATTGCGTGAGCTGGGCTCGTTAATGGTTGATAAACTAGGCGCTGTGCGTGCTGATTTTAGTAATCAGCTTACATCATTAAGGCTGTGTGGTAGTTCTGGCAAACTTAAACTTGTGATCCCGATGAATGCTGATGAATGGGCCGCGAATCAGCCACAGTTACTAGATCTTTCTCGGCAAAAAGATCTCAACATTTTAATGAGCCAACTTGACATATTTGAGCAGTGTCGCAGCAATACGTCGACTTACCGAGATATAGAAATCGCGAAGAAAATTTATCGTGGTGAACTAGTGATGATGGGTTGTTTTGGTGACTTACATTTAAAACGCTTGGAAGAACAAGGAGAGAAATTTAACTTTCTAAGAAATCTTGCGATGAAGATGGGCTGCGATCCGATTGAGCTTGATGAGGGTGGTTACTTCAGAGACCACTGGGATATTGAGTTCAGTTCTCGTGAAAATCTTGAAAAAGCACTTGAAATACTTGCCCAACTTGGTTTTAATCCCTTTGGTGTTGTTGTGCGAGGTATGCATATTCTATTGCAGCATATGGTTTATTCGGAGCAGCTTGAACCGCTGTCCTCCATTGAGATAGCGCAAGTAAAAAAATCTGCGCGCATACTTGGCTGGAAAGACTACTTTCTCAGTCTTTCACCAGAGAATCTACATGAACGTCTCGAGGCAGTTGTATCGTCTAATGGCGCGACATTTAGCATGAAGAAACTCTCTGAGCTTGATGAAAGAGAGACACTAGTTCGTGACTTAGTTAATAGTCGTTTGAAAACCTTGATGAATACGCTGGCGTTACTGCTTAAAAAAACAGGTGTGGAAATAATAGATGAAGAGACTTTAGACGGGATGAGCATAGCCATTGCGAGCGATGATTTACCAAAGGCCATGAACAAACTCAATGCTCTTGGGTTTCTGCGCAGCCTCATGTCAGAAATGTTGATGGCGATGGACATGATTATGCTTGGTGGACGCAGGCTACAACAGTCGTCAATTTCTGACGCAAAAGTCCTTGCACTCTATCAAGCGCCCGGTGAACTTCAATTATCGACAAAGGAAGGGCGGGCGCAACATCAGGTGTCGCAATCGTTTGACGCAGTTTGTCTGGAATATTTGAGGAACGGTCAGATTGAAAGTATTACTGGGATGATAAATGATGAACACTATGGGTATATCCCGTCATACGACATTATGCTGAAAATATTTGAAATAGAATCAAAGAAGCAGTGTGGTTTTCATGGCACGATCTTGGCGCTTCAGGCAATAGATGCTGAAAAATATGCAGGAGGCGTTAAGTTTTTGCAGTATTTGAACCGTAAAGAATTGCTTGATGCTGAATATGAGATTATTCATTTTCATTTAAAAGCATATGAATTTAACCTGCATGAGGTGCTGGATAAATTAACGTGTCATCAAGGGCTTACCGTATTTTGGCAAGGTGAGTATTATTTTGCATTATATGAACCAGCGCTGGGTGTGTTGATGTACCTCTTGGACAGTCGAGAGACAAGCTTTAGTGCACTTGTCACTCAGCTAAATAAACAGGTGAACAGTTTTTTCCTGTGTTCAGATCAGCGGGATCACTTTCTTTTTGATGGTGAGTGTCCTCAACCTGGAAAAATGCTTTCTACTTTAATGGAAGCTGATTTTCTAACGTGTCAGGACAAAAAGCATCTTGTTTCAGGGCTGTTTGATTGCTTTATCCAGAAAACTGTATATCACTTTGATATATATCAGTATGTGAAAAAAACGGGCATTACTGAGGAACAACAGTTAGTGATAAAAGCCATCAATGCTTTTGTGGAAAACAATTATTTGTCTGATGTTTCTGAGTGTGCGTTAGCTAATGAGATTACTCTCTTTAACTCAGATGTGTGTTTTAAGAAGAGCAAGGTTTTGGATACAAGGCGCGAGGCATGGGATTCGTTTCTAATAGAAATAGATTTTGAGAGAATGTATAACAAGTTACGTCAAGATATTCTTAAGACATGTAAGAAAGTACAGGTGTCCTCTAGTGATGTAACAATGTTTTGGGGGCGCAATTCTGGTAAAGAAAAGAAGGGAGAGCAGCCTAAGTCATCCAATGCCAGCTGCTCGCATGAGATGCTTAGCCATCATTCATAATGTTCCTTGGACATTGTTGTTTGCTTAGCATCTATCTTTTAGTAAGTTGCACCCGCAGTCTATGATACAAGACAAATCCGTGCATTATCTATTTGATATTTTTTGTCGCGCTACGACAGCCTAACTTGTAAAAAGTGTCATATGCATACATTTTCTGCTTGTAAAAAGTGTCATGTTGTGACACTATGTACAAGATGAAAAGATTGTTATTTGAAAAGTTGTGTGCGTGGAAAGCAAGTGCTCGTCGTAAACCACTTGTGTTGCGTGGTGTGCGTCAGACGGGTAAAACCTATTTACTTGAGCATTTTGGGGCACAGGCTTTTCGCCGCTATCATATTGTTAATTTCGAAAAACAGAAAGCCATGGCATCTTTGTTTGCTCGCGATCTAGATCCTCATCGCATTATTAATGAACTTGCTCTAGCGTTACATGCGGATATTGATATCCAGCAAGATTTGGTGATCTTTGATGAGATCCAAGCGTGCCCTGAGGCGTTAACTAGTTTGAAATACTTTTGTGAATCTCTGCCGGAACTTGCGCTATGTAGTGCTGGTTCCCTATTGGGATTAAAGCTTAGCGAGGGCTCATATCCTGTTGGTAAAGTCGATATGATGCATTTATCTCCGATGACGTTTATAGAATTTTTGGCAGGCACAGGTCATGAAAAATTATCAGACTACTTAGCCGAATTACATGTTGGCGATGAAATACCTGATATTATTCATCAGCAATGTTGGGCATTATTTAAAATCTATTTAATTGTTGGTGGTCTCCCAGAGGTTGTTTCTGTTTATCGTGAGCATCAGGATAATCAGTTTATGGCATTTTCAGCAGTTAGGAAAAAACAAGAAGAACTAATTAACGCATATTATGCTGATATTGCGAAGCATGCAGGAAAAGTTAATGCGATGCATATTGATCGTGTTTGGCGTTCGGTGCCTGTTCAGCTTTCAAAAACATTGAGCGGTCAAGCAGAGCGTTATCGATTCAAGGGGGTTATTCCAAGTATTAATCGATACAGTCGCTTGGTTAATGTGTTTGATTGGTTAGATTCAGCTGAGCTTGTTCAACAAGTGAGGGTCGTAGAAACAGTTCAATCTCCATTAAAAGCATATGCCAAAGATAGTGCTTTTAAATGTTTTATGTTTGATGTTGGTGTCTTGGGTGCGATGTCAGGTTTGGATCCAAGTGATATCTTTAATTATGACTATGGCACTTATAAAGGGTATTTCGCTGAGAACTTTGTTCTGCAAGCGATAAGCTCGATGACTGAAAAATCATTATATAACTGGCAGGAAAATAGATCAGAGGTTGAGTTTCTGTTTTCTCATCAAGGAGAGATTATTCCTTTGGAAGTTAAATCAGGTGCTGTGGTGAAAGCGCAAAGCCTGAAGAAATTTGATGAGCGATACAAGCCAACATGCAAAGTGATTTTCTCAGCTAGAAATCTTCGCACGGAGCAAAAGGATAGGTTAATACAAATCCCTTTATATATGGCGGAACGTTTGATTGCACTGATTGATTCGTTTGGATCAGATGTTGAGTGATTTAAGAGAGCTTAAATAAACCTGAGGTGTTACCAGCAGTACGGCGTGCACCTTCAGGGGATCCATATGGTACAGAAAACATATTGAATAAAGCGCTGCTACCCCTGAAATCCACCCTGAAAATTTAATTATTCCTTAATCTTAACGTGATATGATGCAGCCACGATGATGATAAAAAAGAGAGCGTGTTATGCCGAAGCCTAATTTATTCAACCAACTTCCTGATGAACTGTTGCTGCCGATCTTGAAAAGTCTTGCGCCGCATGAAATCTGTCGCTTTGGCGAAACAGATAAACGTGCAGCACGTGTTTATTTAGATAACGACATCTGGCAACACAAATTCAAACAGCATTTC
>BQJM01000014.1 GCA_021604705.1 marine bacterium B5-7
GCAAGAAAACGTTTAGCAACACTAGAAAAAGAAAAACAAACGAATGAATTCCGCTTGTTACAAGTGCAGATTGCTGATGGGCATTTTACCTCGAAAGTTCGCGCCGATTTACTTTCACGCCTATATGACTGGGCTGACAACGAACATACCTCTCTCGAACAATTTGATAATACGCCTTTTACGCAGTACATCACTGCAGTACGTGCGAATAATTATGCGGACTTATTAGCACAATTGAACGCACTGAAAACACAAAAAGATCTTTCCTACTATCATGCAACATTGCATTATTTTGTAACGCACTTGAGTCAATATCATTTGTCCGCAAAAGAGTTTATCGGCTTTATTTTAGATAAAGAAAACAAAGAACATTATCACGCTATCTGTTTCACGCTGGAACGGATGCTATCAAATAACTATACTGTCCAGCCGACACTGACGAAAGAACGCGATGACCTACTAAAAAGTTTACTAGCAGAAACGCAACATGAAACCAGCGCAAAGAAAATGACTTTGCGTAGGCTCATACAACGCATCCCCTCTTTACGAACTAAATTACTGAATTTACTGATTGCAGACCCTACGCTGCTACCTGATGATATTGACTGCTTTCCCCAGCTAGACAGTCAACAATGCTGGACTTTGCTAAAGGCAACATTGAATCATGCGACAGCTGAGGCTTCTAAATTAATCGGTCCGACACGTTATCTATTTATTGTATCGCTACTTACACGTACTGATACAATGTCCGATGCGGATTATACGCAACATTTATTTGAAATTTTCACACATCCGAAAATGACCGCTGTCGTACGCGATCAACTCTTAGCGCAGCCTGAATTATGTACCCAGCTTTCTCATATCGGCCCACGCTTACGTCATCAATTATTTGGGGAAACGCTCAATGTTTATTTTACCCCAGAACGTTATAAAACTTTCTTAAGCCATGCTTGCAATGCATTTCGCATGCAGCTACAAGAAAGCAATCAGAAACAAGGTAAAAAAACACAAGAACCACCAACAACTGTACACAAACATTTACTGCTGCCCCGCAGCTTAAAGCGCATTTTATGGGAAAATCGTCCTTGGTTTTTCTTGCCAAAAAAACACCGTGCAAGACGCGAGGCTGTTCGCGCGAAACGCTTATTAGAAAAAGTTATTGGCACATACAATGCACCGATTGCCTCAAATGAAGCACGCAGTAATCTACGCCGCGTATTAAAACGTTATCCACAAGCGCTGATTCACCACATAAACAACACCGATTTAGATCGCGTGTATGCCGTTATCAGTTCACTGAACACAACTGAAGATAAAACTTTATTACGCCAATTAAACCGCGCCTTTATTCAGCAGCGTGCTTTAACCCAGTACGACATGGAAGCCTCATTTAACAAACACATCATGGCTGGACTACAGTGGGGAATGCGCGATAATCTTGAGTTCGCGATGCAATTATGGCGCGGCATACCGCATAAAGAACAGCCTGATTTTGCAGTGCGTATTGCATCCATGCGCGCTGAAACCGACACGAAGCAATTAGCTCACCCCAAATTTGCAGAAACCTTACTCGGCTTACGCCAACCAAATAGAATAGTTCAGTTTTTCCAATACCTCTGGGGCTTCATCTTTGGCATGAAAGAACAGCCTTATATGATTAATGTGACTGCACAACACCGTCTGCAGTTATTTGCCCAGGCGCCGATGTTAGTGAAACAGCATCCTAATATTTACCATACAACGCGCGCAGCATTACCTGAGTTAAGCAAAGAGCTATCTTCTGCGCACGTGCTGGCAAAAACATTGAGGGACAAACCCAAACGCTCTCATGAAGCCGAAGATTGCTTGGATACCGGCGCCACTCAACGCTGGCAAAATCGTGTCAGATTCTTCCGGGATGACACCTATGTAGCTCAGCATCTAAAGGCAACTGACTCCCAACCACTGCCTCAACTAAAACGACTTTAATCTGATATACTCTTGCTCATGACAACCACCTACGACATCACCATTATCGGTGCCGGCATCGTCGGCAGTGCACTCGCTTGCGCGCTTGCACCAAGTGGGCAGCGTATCTTATTGCTCGATCAAAAAGCACCGGCATTAAGCTGGCCTGAAGACAGTACAGATATGCGGGTAAGCGCCATCACCTTAGCATCCATGCGGATTTTTCAGCATCTGAGGGTGTGGGACACGATACAAGCACTCGGCATTTCACCTTTTCAACATATGCGTGTCTGGGATCAAGCTGGCACCGGTGAAGTACAGTTCCATGGCAGCGAATTAGGGCAACCCGTACTCGGCCACATCATTGAAAACCGTGTGATGCAGAAATCCTTGATAGAAAGCTTAAAAAATCACAGTAATGTCACTTGTAATTTTGATTGCACACTAGAGGATGTCAATTTCCAAACGCTGCACACATCAAAAGGCGTCATTCGTAGCACCTTGATTGTCGGTGCAGATGGCGGACGTTCTTGGTTGCGTGAAAAAGTAGGCTTTGCGATAAACAGCATGGACTATGAGCAACATGCACTCGTCGCCACCATACAGTGCGAGAAACCGCATAAGAATACCGCCTGGCAGCGCTTTACACCGACGGGCACCTTGGCATTTTTACCGCTGGCTGATCCACATCGCGTTTCTATTGTTTGGTCAACAACAGCAGAACAAGCAGATGCGCTAAAAACCTTAGATGAAACACACTTTAATGCACAATTAGCAGAAGCCTTCGAACACCGCCTAGGAAAAACCACCTTACAAAGCCCTCGTGCGGTATTCCCCTTGACCATGCGACATGCCGTTGATTATGTAAAGCCTGGTTTTGCTTTAGTTGGGGATGCAGCGCACACCATTCATCCGCTGGCAGGACAAGGCGTCAACCTAGGCTTATTAGATGCGGCGTGTTTAGCAGAGACACTAGAACATGCGTTGCAGTCTCGGCGTGACATTGCTGACTTGTTTACACTGAAAAAATACCAACGTTGGCGTAAGCATCATAATGCCTTAATGATTAAATCCATGCGGGGATTTCAGCGATTGTTTGCTAGCCAACGCTTACCCTTAAAACTTTTACGTAATTGGGGTTTAGATTTCACGAACAATACGTGGCTATTAAAGTCTTTGTTTATGCAGCATGCTGCGGGACTTAAAGGGGATTTACCTAACGCTGCGCTTTTGAAGTAACTCGCATGAAATATCTATAATTTCCTACCACTGAAACCATTTTTGTAGCATGGTGGGGGGCATATTTTCCAACTCGACAGCTGTCACGTCGTTTTATTCGTAAGACCTCAAAAATAATCATGGCCATGCTATCCGCAAGACACTAGCGGTTTTTCCCGTATGCAGTACCCGTACTGCAACCCGGGAACCAGGGTTTTGACACGCTGTCTCTTGGAAAACACCCCGCCACCACGCTCTATGATTTTTTCAGGTTATTTTAAGCCATATGTAAAACAACTAAAAATGTTTGAAAAGCCCGGGAGGGGATTCTTTTCAAAAATGACAACTGAAAAGTTGTCATCCCGGAATTTGCGTAGCAAATATCCGGGACCTCCTTCGGACGCTAGCAAGCCCGAAAGAAGCTGAAGGAGATCCCGCATCAAGTGCGGGATGACAGCGGCGTGTGGGATGACAGCGGCGCGCAAAATTACAAAGCAGACAAAACCAAGCGAATCTTGTCAACGCAGTCATCAATCTGTTCTGTCGTAATCACCAAAGGCGGCGCCAAACGAACAACAGTATCGTGTGTTTCTTTGCTAAGTATCCCATGCGCCATCAGTTGCAAACAAATATCGCGCGCGCTTGTGATGTTTTCGTCGATCTCAACACCGATCAACAAGCCCTTACCGCGAATTTCTTTAATTGCCGGTGAGTCAATGGCGCGCAATTTTCCCATGAAATAAGTACCTAACTCTGCCGCACGATCAACAAGCTGCTCATCCACCAAAACATTTAAAGCTTCATGCGCAACCACTGACGCCAAAGGGTTTCCGCCAAAAGTACTGCCGTGATCGCCAGGCTTAAACACGTCCATCACATCTTTACGCGTTAAAAATAGAGAAACCGGGAGTATGCCGCCGCCTAATGCTTTGCCAAGTAACACGCCATCCGGCTGCACGTCATCATGATAACTCGCCAGCAGTTTACCCGTGCGACCGAGTCCCGTTTGAATTTCATCACAGATTAATAAGACATTGTGCTTCTTACATAATGCTTGGCACCGTTTTAAATAACCTGCTGGTGGTACAATGATGCCTCCCTCACCTTGAATGGGTTCTACGATAAATGCCGCCGTATTCGGTGTAATGGCTTGCTCCAAAGCATCCGCATCACCATAAGGTACCCAAGAAAATCCCGCAGGAAATGGGCCAAAACCATGGCGGTATTGATGTTCCGTAGAAAAACCAACAATAGCAATCGTGCGGCCATGAAAATTACCTGTCGCTGTAATAATTTCTGCTTTATCTTGTGCAACGCCCTTGACGGTATATGCCCATTTACGTGCAGCTTTCAGCGCCGTTTCCACCGCTTCTGATCCGCTGTTCATCGGCAAAGCGCGTGCAAAACCAGTAAGCTCACAGGCGCGTTTCAAAAATGGGCCCAATTTATCGGTGTAATAGGCTCGCGATACCACATTTAATTGTGCAGATTGATCATGCAAAACCTTCAACAATCGCGGATGGCAATGTCCATGACTAAGCGCAGAATAGGCACTCATCATGTCTAAATACTGTTTCCCAGCATCATCCCAAACGTACACGCCCTCTCCCCGCGTCAATACGACAGGCAATGGATGGTAATTCTGTGCGCCATATTGGTTCTCTTGATCGATCGCTTCAGACATAAGTTTCTCCTATTTCTGCACAGCCTACGGACTCATGGAATTGGTGTCAATATACAGCATATTATGATAAACTGCCGGCCAGATAAATATAGGTCCGCATCGTTGTGATACTCAAGAAAATTAAACATTTTTTACAAAAGCAGCCCAAAAAAACGCAACAAACTGTGCGTGCCACGGTTATTCCGCGCGCTAAACATAGCATTTCCCGTCAAAATATTGATCCCCATGCACTGAAAGTATTATATCGCCTCAGTAACGCAGGCTATGATGCGTATTTGGTGGGTGGCTGTATTCGTGATTTGTTGCTAGATAAACATCCCAAAGATTTCGATGTTGCAACGAATGCAACACCCGAACAAGTTCGCAGCCTATTTAGAAACTGCCGGCTAATTGGCAGACGTTTTCGTTTAGCGCATGTATTTTTTCGTGAACACATTATTGAGGTTGCCACATTTCGTGGACATCATGATGAGTCTAGCAATACGTCGCACAGTGAAACCGGTATGATTTTGCGTGACAATCAATACGGCAGCATAGAAGAAGACGCCGTACGGCGCGACTTCACGATTAATGCTTTGTACTATGATATCCGAGATTTTTCAGTGGTCGACTTTACGGATGCGATGGAAGACATTCAGAAAAAACAAATCGTGATGATTGGCGATCCTGCCACACGTTTTCGCGAAGATCCTGTTCGCATGTTACGTGCCATCCGTTTTGCGGCAAAATTAGATTTTTCTATTGAACCAAACACATTAGCAAGCCTTGGCGAATTACACGAACTACTGGCACCTATTAATAATTCGCGTTTGTTTGAAGAATTCATTAAGTTGTTTCATAGCGGCTACGCAGAGAAAACGTTTGAGCTTCTTCGGCAACACCACATGCTAACGTATATTTCTCAACCTGCGGTTGAGGCACTGGGCGAGAATGAACAAGCAGAAGCTTTCTTCCGCACTGCATTAAATAACACGGACGCGCGTGTTGCCAGTGGAAAACATACCACACCTACTTTTTTAATGACCGTATTCTTATGGCCGCATATCTTAAAAACGCTAGCACGCCATGAACAACAAGACATGCCACGCTATGATGCATTGCAGCTAGCAATCTCTGATGCGCTAACAGCGCAACGTCGCCACACCATGTTACCCCGCAAGTTAGTCAATGGCATTCGAGATATCGCGTATTTGCAGTATCACCTCGATCGCCGCCGCGGCCGCGCACCCTATCGCACGCTATCTCACCCCCGCTTTAGAGCCGGCTATGATTTTCTGTTATTACGAGCACAAATCGACTCGGATTTGCAGCCACTCGCCGATTGGTGGACAAGCTTCCAGACCGCCAGCCGCGATGCACGCCAACAGCTCATCGATAAGCTACCACCAACACCAAAGCGCCAATAACCTACTCTTTTATCTGTTATTGGCGTAAATTATTGGATTTTTACGCCGATAATGCTATTCTGGGCTCGTTATCGGCGCAAACCAGTGTAAAACATGACTTTGTCTTCAGAAAAAATTCAACAAAATCAAGAGCTTATCGGAAGAGAGCGTGAGATAGCCACCCTACGGCAAATCGGGCAAAGCCAAGAAGCTCAAATTGTCATTATGTATGGCCGACGACGCGTAGGAAAAACAGAGCTCCTGGAGCAAGTCTACAGAGAGCGCCATGTTCTGAAGTTTGAAGGGATAGAAAACAAGCCTGAAGCTGAGCAGTACCAGTTTGTCCTACGTCAGCTAGGTCGGTATACAAGCAAACCTATACTTTCCCCAGTAACCCCAACTTGTTGGCTAGATGTTTTTGATGTTATTCATGAACATACACAACAAGGCCTCTGGACGATATATTTTGAAGAGCTACAGTGGCTCGCAGACTACAAAGATAATTTTATCAGTGAGCTTAAAGTCGCCTGGGATAATTATTTTCGTCGCAACCCCCAACTATTACTCATACTATGCGGCTCATCACCTTCCTTTATGATACAACACGTTGTGCATTCGAAAGCGTTATACAATCGCTCTCAGCATGAGATGCACTTACAACCTTTTTCTATCCAAGAAACAAAACAATTCCTTGGCCGCCGTTCAAATAGAGAAATAATGAATGCCTATCTAACATTAGGTGGCATTCCAGAATACCTAAAACGAATAAAGAGTGCTTCTTCATTGTTTACAGGAATTTGCAAACAAAGCTTTACCCTAGATGGCTACTTTAGTCGAGAATATAAGCGAATTTTTATCAGCAGCATGGCTGAATCTGCTCACTATCAAAAAATCATTTCCTTTCTTAGTCAGCATCGTTTCGCAACGAGAGAACAAATTGCAACACACCTTGCGTTACAAACAGGGGGGCATTTATCAAAATTCTTAGAAGAACTTGTTTACTGTGGGTTCATAAAAAAATACTCTCCCTATAACTTAACAGAAGACAGTAAGCTCGCACGCTATCAAATCAATGATAATTATTTACAGTTTTTCTTCAAATTTATTCAACCTGAGCTAAGTGATATTGAAACCGGACGCTACAACAAGCAACCCACCGCCGCACTAAAACTTGATGATTACCACCAATGGCTGGGTTATGCTTTTGAGCGATATTGTCGTGACAACCACCACACCATTGCTAATTTACTTGGATTTTCTGGTGTAAAATACCAAGCAGGGACCTTTTACAACCGAGCAACATCAAAAGAAGATCGCGGTTATCAATTAGACTTGATCTTTGACCGCGCGGACCATGTCATCACGGTATGTGAGATTAAGTACTTACAACAAAAGGCTGATAAGCGTGTCATCGCACCTTTTGATAAAAGCCTCTCGCTCATGCCGAATAAAAAAGGGAAAACCGTGCATCGAGTATTAATCAGTGCAGAAGGCGCAGAAGAATCTTTAGTACACGCGCATTATTTTGATAATATTATTACATTAGATGATTTAATGGTAGAATAACGACATGAACAAAACATTTGATCGCATCGTATTATTCGGGCGTCGCCCAGGAAAAAACGTCACGGAAACGCTGGCGATGGTCTACGATTACCTGCGCCAACGCGTCAAGTTGCTAGCCATCGATGCGGAAACCGCGAAACAATTTCACCCACCCGAAGCCACCATTATCTCTTCCAATGCCTTAAAATCGCATGTCGATTTAGCCATTGTGGTGGGCGGTGACGGCAGCATGTTGCATGCCGCAGCGGAATTAGCCGCTCAGGATATTCCTGTTGTTGGTATTAACCGAGGCCGACTCGGATTTCTAACCGACATCTGCCCTGATGAGATGACAGACATCCAACAAATCCTAGCGGGTAACTACCATACGGAAAAACGTTTTTTACTCTACACCGATGTTTATCATCAAGATGAACGTATTGCAGAAGAAAATGCTTTAAACGATGTTGTTCTGCTGCCTGGCGATATCGCACACATGATCGAATTTGAAGTTCGCATCAATGACGAATTTGTTTGTACCCATCGTTCTGATGGCATGATTGTCGCAACGCCGACAGGTTCTACCGCCTATTCATTATCTGCAGGTGGTCCCATTCTTGATCCAAACATCGATGCAATTGTACTCGTTCCTATTTGTCCGCATACCTTAACCTCGCGTCCATTTGTCACGGATGCGAATGACACGATTACGCTAGTTGTTTCTAAACAAAATACTAGCTCACCGGGTATTAGCTGTGACGGCCGTGATCGTATTAGCTTGTCGCCTGGCGATCGCATCACAATCTGTAAAAATAGACAGTATTTAACCTTGATTCATCCAACAACCCATAATTATTACGATGCGCTACGCAGCAAGTTGTTTTGGAGTACCAAACGATGCTAACGCATCTCCATGTGACTAACTTCACCATCATCGATGAAATAGCGATTGAGTTAGACGCCGGCATGTCTGTGCTCACTGGTGAAACTGGCGCAGGTAAATCAATTTTATTAGATGCGCTAGTCCTTGCCTTGGGTTATCGCGCCAATGCGAAAGTCATTCGACAAGGTGCAGCACAATGCCAAGTCACAGCAAGTTTTTCCGTACAAGATGACCCTGCGGTATGTGCCTGGTTAGATGAACAAGCCCTAGCCTCAGAAGGTGAATGCGTGTTACGACGTGTGATCAACCAAGATGGTCGTAGTCGTGCTTATGTTAACGGGACACCTGTCTCCGTACAGCAATTACGAGATTGTGGGTCGAAGTTGCTTGCCATTCACGGTCAGCATGAGAATCAAACCCTCATGCAAGGGCCGCAACAACGTAAATTATTTGATAGTATTGCCGGTCACCCGCAACTAGTCGCAGCAGTTGCAGCGAGTGCGCAACAAATCCAATCGCTACAAACACAAATTGATGATTTGCAGAAAGCAGAATCTGATCGAGAAACACAGTTGGCCTTTTTACAGTTTCAAGTGCAAGAACTCGATAAACTACAACCACAGCCTGAAGAGTATGCCGCCTTAGATCAAGCACATAAAACATTAGCGAATGCTAGCGAGCTCATCACCAGCAGCCAAAGTGCATTAGATGCCGTGGATGCACTCTCCATTGGCCACATCATAAAAATTTTACGCGACATAAAGCAACCAGATACACAGTTGCAAAGTTTAATCGCTGCGTTCGACAATGCTGACATTCAATTACAAGAAGCACGTCACGATTTACAAGGCTATTTTCAGCAACTTAATCTAGATCCTGAAAAATTGCATGAGGTTGAACAACGCTTAAGTGCTTTACACGATTGTGCCAGAAAACATCGTATCCAGCCAAAACAATTATACGAACATCATCAGCAATTGCAGCAAAAACTAAAAAACCTCACCCATCATGATGAGCAGCTAGCAAAATTACAACAAGATCTCTTGGATGAAAAAACACGCTACGCGACACATGCGAAAAAATTACGACAGTCACGAGAAAAAGCAGCAAAACCTTTTTCAAAACAAATTACCGCATCGCTTCAAGCCTTAAATATGACAGGGGGGGAATTTCATGTTGCCTTTACTGACTTGCCTGCCGATCAGTTTTCTCCTCATGGACAAGAAACGGTGGCTTTCTGTGTACGCACTAACCCCGGCCAACCGTTACAGCCATTAAGTAAAGTGGTTTCAGGTGGTGAGCTTGCTCGTATTAGTTTGGCCATCTGCGTCCACTCGACAAAGCAACAAGCAATCCCAAGTTTAATTTTTGATGAAGTCGACACAGGGATCGGCGGTAAAACAGCGGCGATTGTTGGACAATTGTTACAAACCTTAAGCCTGCACGTGCAAGTACTCTGTGTGACGCATTTACCACAGGTAGCCGCTTATGCTGCGAATCACTTTACTGTGAGCAAACAACAAAGCAAAGACAGTACACACACGACACTGACTCAGCTCACACACGCAACGCGCGTCGAGGAAATCGGCCGTATGTTAGGTGGTGTGAATATTACAGAAGAAACATTGGCTCACGCCAAGACCATGTTATCGGAAGCCGCCGCATGACCCTACAACGACGTATCCGCAGTTTTGTGCGCCGTGAAGGTCGCTTAACGCCCTCTCAGCAACGTGCACTCGAACAAGTCTGGCCTCAGGTTGGCTTAAGCGCTGCAACCCCATACACCCCACCAGCGCGTTGTGTACTTGAAATTGGTTTCGGCATGGGACAGTCACTGATACAAAATGCGTTGGATAACCCAGAAACGCATTATATTGGTATTGAAGTGCATCGTCCCGGTGTCGGACATTTACTGCTGGGCATAGAGAAACATGACATCAAGAATATTCGTGTCTTTGCAGAAGATGCTATCGATGTTTTAACGCAAGCCATTCCTAATCATAGCTTGGACGGCATGCAAATATTTTTTGCTGATCCTTGGCCGAAGAAGCGGCATCATAAACGTCGCTTAATACAAACCGAGTTCCTTAATTTACTACAGACAAAATTAAAACCGAGAGGCTGGTTACATCTCGCAACAGACTGGCAACCTTATGCAGAACATATGCTTGAAACGCTCACTGCACATCCGGCTTTCCAAAACACAGCGGAAGATGGGACATACATCCCTCGCCCTGAGTCACGGCCACTAACAAAATTTGAGAAACGTGGCCTCGATAAAGGCCACGGTGTGTATGATTTATATTTTATTTGTGGTGATGAGGCGGGAACCTGAAGTTCCGCGGATACTGCGGCCTTCCGCCCGTTTCTTTTAAGATAAAACTCAAAAATCCGCACAGCACTAAACCAACCGGTAATACCAGCAAAGCGTGGGAATAAGCATAATTTGTGTAAACATGGACATGGCCAACAACCGGTATGACCTTCTCGTTAAGCTGCAGCAAAATACCAACCAACGGTTGCAACAACATACCGCCCAGCATCACAAACATATTTGTGACAGCCATACTAGTCGCAGCTAAACGCGGTGGGCTATGTTCATTCGCCAATGCGAACACCAACGATTGTACGCTGTATGACAAACCCAGAATAAATAACAACACGCTCGCTAAAGCAAAGTTTAAGTGATGCAAATAAATCAAGAGCAATGATGCCACCAATGCGAAAAAACTACCAAAGATAAAAGGAAGTTTACGCGTATGGAAACGATCTGAGAGATAACCCCACAATGGCGCACCAATCGTAAAACCTAAAAACAAGAATGACACAGCAAAAGCTGCATGCATATGCGTAAAGTGTCGCGCTGAACGTAAGTAAGGAATACCCCACATTTCACCGAGTACCGTGGTTGGCAAATAAATAAAACAACCCATTGCGCCGACGATCCACATTTGTGGGTTCTTGAGTATCTCTAGAATCCCATGCCAATTAATATTGGCCGTTGCCATCGCTTTGCGTTTATCATGAATTGAGTGATGTTTATTATCACGCACGTAAATGTAAATCAGTACTGACAGTAGCACCCCAACGACGACCGCCCAGGTTAAGGTATGACGCCATCCGATAACTTGTACGGAATAAGACATCACATCATCACCAATCATCGCGCCAACAGTACCCAATGCCGCAGTTAACCCTGCCACAAGACCAAAACGCTCAGGCGGCAGCCAAATCGTCGCAAGTTTTAAAACCCCGATGAAGGCAAATGCGGAACCCAAGCCCGTGAGGAAGCGCCCTAATTGCGCCAACATCAGCGTATCGGTGCTTGCAAACCAATAGGTCCCCAGCACACAACAACCACAGGCTAAAGAAAGAATTTTCCGCGGCCCATAGCGATCAAGCAACAAACCCACTGGCAATTGCATCGGTGTATACGCGTAATAATAGAAAGCCGCTAAGTTACCTAAGGCTGCCGCATTAACAAGGTAAGTACTCATCAACGCATGAGTCATCGTGCTGGGCGCAATCCGCAAAAGATATTCGTAACAGTAAAATGTGGCCGCTAAACCACATATAAACCATCCCAAAAATTTCTTCTGTACTTGCTTCTTCATGTGACTCCCAATGAGAAAAGTGACGCACAAAGTGCGTCACGCGATCTTAAGACAACACGCTCTACTTAGCGCTGTCTTCCTTCTTGGCCGCAGACGTGCGACGGCGTGCAAAACGCTCTTGGAATTTCTGAATGCGACCACCAGTGTCCACAATTTTTTGTTCGCCCGTATAGAACGGATGACACTTAGAGCAAACCTCTAAACTAATCGGTTGCTTCACTGTAGAACGGGTCTCAAATGTTTCGCCACAACTACACGTCACCTTCACGGCGCCGTAATTTGGATGGATTTCTGCTTGCATCCTCGTATCCTCTATAACTTATTGAATTCAATACATTTTTTGTAAAAATCGACCAGGTCATTTTCACCAGGGAGGCTAGTGTAGCGGCGTTTCTAGTTCAAATCAAGCGCAGCCCAAACTGGGGCGTGATCACTGGGTCGTTCGAGGCGTCTGGGGCCCTCGTCGATGACACATTGCGTGCAACATTTGGCCAATTTGGGGGTCATCAGCAGCGTATCGATACGCAAACCCAGATTTCGGGTATAAGCCGCCTGCCGATAATCCCACCACGAGAAACGGCCTGCTGGCTGGTCAAAGAGACGATAAGCGTCTTGCAAGCCCAAGTCACACAATGCCTGCCAAGCGGCCCGCTCAGGGGCGCTACAAAGCACCTGATCCGCCCAAGCAGCAGGATCATGAATATCCTCATCAGCCGGTGCAATATTAAAATCACCCAACAAGACTAACTGCGGATATTGTTTTATTTCTTCTGCCAGCCAATCACGTAAAGCGGCCAACCAGGCCAACTTGTATGGATATTTATCAGAATCCAAGCTACCGCCGTTTGGCACGTAGACATTCACCACGCGCACACCCTGGATCGTCGTCGCCAAAACGCGTCGCTGTAAATCTTCAAAGCCTGGAATATCACGACACACATCATGCATCACATCACGTGCAAAGGTCGCCACGCCATGATGGGTTTTTTGTCCGTTGAAGACAACTTCATAGCCCATTTCAAGAATGGCTGCCGTAGGAAATTGTTCGTTGGTGACTTTGATTTCTTGCACGGCAAGCACGTCGGGTTTAGCTTCCGCTAACCACTGTTGCACATGCGGCAAACGCGTCCGTAAGGAATTCACATTCCAGGTTGCGATTTTCACGCAGCAACCAGTGCTTTGAGTGATGGCAGTTGTTTATTATGCGGATAATTTAATTGTAAAACACGATACGCATCACGCGCAGATTGTTTTTGTTTTAATTTCATATTCGCTTTAACCGATAAAACTAGGGCATTTTCGACACTTGGGGCGTGTTGAAAGTGATTAATGACATAGGTCGCGCGATTAGCCGCTGCGACATAAGCTTGTCGAAGCATATAATATTGTGCTGTTTCAATTTCATGTTTAGCTAAAATATCGCGGAGATAAACCATTTGTTGGCGTGCTGCACCCGCATAAGGGCTGCCCGGGAAAAGTTGCAACAACAAACTAAAATCATTAAACGCATTACGTACACCCGCTAAATCTCGCTGCGCCAAATCTAGTGGCAAGTAACGCATGAGAACACCGCGGTTTTCTTCCAGCTCAGACAAGCCTTTAATATAATAAGCATAATCCACACGAGGACTACGAGGATACAGGCGAATAAAGCGATCCGCTGCCGCAACCGCCGAGGATGTTTCATTGTGTTTGTAATACGCATACATTAATTGTAATTGTGCTTTTTGCGCATCATCACCAAAAGGATAGTTTGCTTGCAGTGCTTCAAAGTGTTTGATCGCCAATTCGTAGTGCGTGCTTGCCAGATTTTGCTCGCCACCTTGATACAATTGCGAGGCGCTCATGTGCTCGTAGTTGGGGCCATCCGCACAACCCGCTAATGTGAGTGCGCATACCGTCGCAATAAAGAAATGTTTCAGGGACATGCTGCGCGTCCTAGGTGTGTTACAATGGACGGCCATGGTAACAATTTTCTAATGAAAGCGAAACATGTCCGACACCATCGATCATCAATTTGAACTGCCCGAGGACCTTGCTGGGATGCGTCTTGACGCGGCCATTGCACAATGCTGCCCACAGTTCTCGCGCGAACGCATCAAAGCCTGGCTAAAAGACGGCGCCATCCAAGTGAATGGGGCCTTGTTACGCGGCAAAGATAAAATCGCCGGTGGTGAAGCCATCCTCATTGCGGCAAAAATCGAGGTCGTCGTTGAGAGTGTCGCTGAACCCCTGGCGCTAACCATTGTTCATGAAGATGAGGCCCTGCTTGTCATCAATAAACCTGCTGGCTTAGTGGTGCACCCTGGTGCAGGTAATCCCACCGGCACCTTAATGAATGGTTTATTACACCACTGCCCTGCACTCGCACAACTGCCACGCGCAGGTATCGTGCATCGCATCGACAAAGAGACGACCGGCTTATTGGTCATCGCTAAAACCTTGGAAGCACACACCTCGCTGGTCCAACAAATGCAAGAACATGCCATTACGCGCGCCTATGTTGCCATTGTCCAAGGCGAATTAATCTCTGGCGGCACCGTTGATCAACCGCTGGCACGCGACCCGCGTAATCGTCAACGTATGGCCATTGTCGAAAGCGGAAAACCTGCGATAACGCATTATCGTCTTGCGGAACGCTTGTCGCATTTTACGGTGTTAAACGTCACCTTAGAAACCGGCCGCACACATCAAATTCGCGTGCATATGGCATCTATTCAGCATCCATTATTAGGCGATCCTGTTTATGGTGGCCGATTAAAAATGCCGAAAGGATTTTCTGACGAACAACGACAAACACTGCGTGACTTTAAACGCCAAGCATTACATGCCCGCCTACTCGGCTTAACGCATCCAACGACGGGGGAATATTGTGAATGGGAAGCGCCTTTGCCTGAGGATATGGGGGTGTTGTTAAAGGTTCTGAGAAATTGAAGCCACGTCTTCCAACACAACCTGTCATTGATAGTCCGGTAGGTCTTTCAAGTTGCTGTGGCTTATGGACAAGTGGATGCACAGTACAGTCTCTTTTGTTGCTTGGTGAAGACGTGGATTTCTTTAACAAGAGGGGTAGAGGAAGATGCTGAGCAAGGCTCAATGCTTTTTTAATTTCCTCAACGAAGAAGTGTCTGCAGGTGCAACTTCATCATCGGTATGTTGAGAGTCGTCATCTGACTCACGCGTTGTTAAAGCCTCAGGGAGGCGTTTAATCTGAGAGCGTCTTTGAGCAAAAAGGATTTTTTCTTGCTCAAGGAGTTTGTCTAGGCGAAATTCAATATCACGCGGAGCAAGTTCTTCTAAGCAAGCCATGTAATCTTGCAGCCATCCTTTGTCAAATTGTCCTCTGAGATAGATAGAAATTTTAGTACCTAGAAATGCACCTAAAGGTTCTGCCCAAGCCGCTTTATCTGTCAGCGAGGGTAGTTTACCTTCTTGATCTGAATACAGCGCATGCTGATAAAATCGAACCGCTTGATGTAAAAAATAGGCCGCGATGTGAGTATCAAGGACAAAATGATTTGCTTTGTATGTCGCGTCAGCAATAACTGCTTTAGTCAAATCTAACCAATAATGGCCGTGTTCTACGTACGTTTTAACGACACCTTCGGGGCTAAGTTTAGGTAAATTGGCTAGCGCAGTATCTTGTGCTTGACGGTTCTCTTGGCGATAAATGTATTCGCAACGTTGTGATTCAAGAGCCCGACGTTCTAATTTGAAATCGAAATCTACAGGTAAACTAGCGCCGTCTCTGGATAAAGCAATATAAGCCAAGACCGTGACGTATGCCGTACTGTCAGTAACTGCAATTTCCCAAGCACTTGTTGTATTATCTGAAGAAAGATAACAGGGAGAAGCATTTTTTTTTGTTAATAAGTTCAGGAATTTTTTCGCATCTTCCTCATAGATGGCGCTCACTGCGCTGAGCTGTGCATGATAATTTGGCTTTTCCCAAAACCTAGCGAATAACCCAAGATCCCCAGAAGTGCCGCTTTGGCTCTGGGTACCGATAGCTAACGCTGTTGTAAAGCTGACATTAGGCATAGCGCACCCGTTAAGTTGAACTGGGCTGATTTTATCACGATTTTACGGTTTTAGGGTGTTTTTGTACCAATCCCCTTAAAGGAACCCCACCAGCTGCTCTAGCGGGCGCAGCTATTCAGGTTATCAAGACGCATGCGTCGGCGCCCGCATTAACAGGTCTCGCAGCATCGGGACTCTTTGTGCGGGAAGGAGTGCGACACCAATGGCGACGAAAAAAAACCTCAGAAAAATTAGACGCTATAGAAAGAAAATGGAAAATAAGGCTAAAGCGCACGCCTTATTTCAAACTTAAAAAACAACACTTCCCCAAACAACCTTGGTATCACCGTATTGGCCGTCACTCTCCACACTGGGAGCTGATAGCTATGCCTATCGCAATCAGTCTCATGATGACATTTTCTATTATGTTAGAGGTTATTGGTACACCGACAGAAACAACCGTCACTGTTGGTAACGATACAATGGTCGGCAGTTTAGTTCGCACCGTGACAAAAAAACTTGTCACAGATTTACCAGCCCAGCTTGGTGGGCGAATGTCTGATTTTATCATTGCATTTGTCATGTATTGGTATCAATACCTCATTGAGTGGAATGTGACTGATGAAAAAAAACGAGTAGATGATTTTGCAGAAGCACTCAATGAAGAAAGCTATCAACAAGACACTAAGTTACAAACACTACGTGCTCGTGTCGAAATAATAGAAACAAGATTAGCTGAATCTGAACAAATGAATATCGAACAAACGCATGAACATCAGAATGAAATGGCTGAATTGCAAAAAGAGATTTATCAGCTACAGGGTACAATCCGCCGTCTCAATACTCAGTTAGGTGATGCAGCGGCTAGAGAAGCGAATCTAGATAGCCTGGTTGAAGAAAAAAACCGCGCATTAGATGAAAAAGAAGATGCTCACCGGGGCGTGGTTAGCAATCTTGAAAATCGCGTTGCGCAATCTGATGCGCAGCGAGATGCAGCAACAGAACGCGCCAACGCGTTGAGTAGCGATCTCGATGAATTGCATACAGATTACCATCGGCTTTCAACATTAGCTGGACGTTTTAGTCAATGGCGGCAGGCAGCAATTTTAGGTAAAGTGCAGCGATTAGAGAAAAATACCGGCGCACTAGAACAACGTGCGCTACAAATGTGAGTTGTTTTTTGAAAGAAACACCCTCCAGGGCTTCTTGCGCATTGTGTTTATCAAACACTCTCCATCATTATCCGAGCTTATTCATTAACTTGCGTTTTTCATTTTAACTAAGAAGCCAGAGAGTCGATAAAAAGATCTAACGGCATAAGCTTTAACTTTTTTCTTTTTTTCTCTGCTTGCGCTAAATCATACATAGTTTGCATGTTTAGCCACATTTCACTACTTGTATCTAGCACGATAGAAAGCCTCACCGCCATTTCTGGGCTAATACCAGCTTTACCATTGATAAGTTTAGATAGAGTAACACGACCCACACCCAACAATTTGGCTGCACTGGTGACACTCAGATCGGTATTATCAATAAGGGAGCGTTTCACAACGCGGCCTGGATGTGGTGGATTATGCATTTTTGCGTTCATGATCTTGTACCTCGTCGTTAATGGTAATCTACTAAATCCACATTAAAAGCATTTGTTCGTTCAAACTGAAATATCAGTCTCCAGTTAGCGCTGACTTTGACAGCATAATAATTTTTTAGTCTACCAGCTAATTGATGAAAGCTATTACCTGGTGTATCCATATCTTCTGCGCACATAGCATTAGTTAGCTGAAATAGCAGTAACTGCAAGACTGATGCGTGCTTTGATTGTATCCCCGCGCGACTACCTGTCTCGTAGAACTTCCTTAATCCTTTATGTGCCCACGTTTTTGTCATAATTAAATTGTAGCCTATATATATACAGCCATCAAGCTAATATTAAAGAAATTTCTGAAATAATCTGAGATAATAATGAAAAGCCTGGGAGGGTGTTCCTTTCAAAAAGCGTTGGCGGCAAGGATGCCGGCATCAAGTGCGGGATGACAGCATCTTTTGTCATTCCGGCCTCCGAGCCGGAATCTCCTGATGCCACTATGGTCCTGGACGGAGATCCCGCATCGAGTGCGGGATGACTGCGGTGTTAGTAGGAGATCCCGCATCAAGTGCGGGATGACAGCGGTGGTGCGGGATGACAATAGGATTAATACGTAATCTCAACAGCCTCACGGCCAAGCCACTTGGTAAGATCGCGGATAAGATCAGGATCGAGGTTAATCAGCCATTTGTCGCCAAGGTTTAACACTGCTTTTTTGTCGTCTTTTAAATATTCTAAAAATACCGGGCAACGACCACGACGATACGGTTTCAGTGTGGCTTTCAGTTTATCGGCAAACGCTTCAGGCTGCTTGTTTAAACGTAACAAAATGCAACGCGCCAAGGTGTCACGCGCGAGCTGCATGTCCACAATGTCTTCCGTGCTCATACGGAAACCACCACTATAATCGTCAACGCTGACTTCACCCGTGACAATCAACAACTGATCTTTTACCAAGAATTCCCGGTATTTATCGTACTTTTCTGGGAATACCGCAATCTCAATACGCGCGGTATTATCATCAAGCGTAATAAATCCCATGCGATTACCACGCTTAGTCTGCATCGTACGCGCCGCCACAACCAAGCCAGCAACTTTTACCATCTGATCTTTTTCTGGTTGTAAATCAACAATCTTATTCGTGGTTAATTGTGATAACTCATGCTGATAAAAATCGATGGGATGCCCAGTCAAATAAAATCCCAAGGTGTCTTTCTCATGTTGCAATCGCACTTCATCAGACCATGGCTCGCACGCTTGATAATGCGGCGTTTCCGCGGCTGTTGTTTCTACTGCGCAACCAAATAAATCATCTTGCCCGCTATTCGTGTTTTGTGTATGTTGTTCCGCTGCTTTTAATGCATCATCAACTGATGCGAGTAATGCAGCACGGTGCTGCCCAAAACTATCAAACGCCCCGCAACGCGTTAAGGCTTCTAAAACACGGCGATTCACTTTTCTCGTCTCAACTGCCTGACAAAGTGCAAATAAATCTGAGAATGGCCCCGTTTTTTCTCGCACCTCAAAGATATTTGTTAACGCCGCTTCACCCACGCCTTTAATCGCGCCCAAACCATAAACAATCTCACCGGATTTATTCACAGTAAAACGATAAGCACTGTCATTAATGGTTGGCGGTAACACGGTCAAATCATGCTGCTTACAATCTTCTAAGAAGTTAACCACCTTATCCGTATTATCCATATCAGAGGATAATACCGCCGCCATAAACGCCGCGGGATAATGTGCTTTCAACCATGCGGTTTGATACGCAATTAATGCATAAGCCACGGAATGTGATTTATTGAAACCATAGCCCGCGAATTTTTCCATCAAATCAAAAATCTTGGTCGCCGTTTTTTCTTTTACATCATTATTTTTCGCGCCTTCCGTAAAAATAGCCCGCTGCTTCGCCATTTCTTCGGCTTTTTTCTTACCCATGGCGCGACGTAACATGTCCGCACCACCCAGCGTGTAACCTGCTAACACCTGCGCAATCTGCATCACTTGCTCTTGGTACAGAATCACCCCGTAAGTCGGCTGTAAAATAGGTTCCAAGGCAGGATGCGGATATTTAATCTTCGCACGACCATGCTTACGATCGATGAAATCATCCACCATGCCCGACTGCAAAGGCCCAGGACGAAATAAGGCCACCAAGGCAACAATTTCTTCAAAACAATCCGGCTCCAAACGTTTAATTAAGTCTTTCATGCCGCGGGATTCCAGCTGGAATACCGCCGTGGTGTTACATTCTTTTAATAGTTCAAACGTTTTTTCATCATCGAGTGGAATTTGCGTGATATCGATCGGTTCTTTTTGTTGTGCATTGACCGTTTGCACTGCCCAATCAATAATGGTCAGTGTACGCAAGCCCAAGAAATCGAACTTCACCAAGCCAATGGCTTCCACATCATCTTTATCAAACTGACTAACCAGTTGCTCGCTATCTGCTTCACAATATAAAGGTAAAAAGTCCGTGAGCTTACTGGGCGCAATCACCACACCCCCGGCATGTCGTCCCGCATTTCGGGTTACACCTTCTAGCTTTTGTGCTAAATCAAATAAGGTCTTAACTTCCGCTTCGTCGTCATAACGCGCTTTTAATACCGGCTCTTGTTCCAGCGCTTTATCGAGTGTGATCCCCAATTCAAACGGAATCAGTTTAGCCAGCTTATCGACAAAGCCATATGGGTTCCCCAATACACGCCCCACATCACGAATCACCGCGCGTGCCGCCATCGTACCGTAGGTAATAATTTGTGAGACGTTGTCACGCCCATAACGCTTGGTCACGTAGTCAATCACGCGATCGCGTCCCTCCATGCAGAAATCAATATCGAAATCCGGCATGGATACCCGTTCAGGATTTAAGAAACGTTCAAAGAGTAAATCATAGTCCAGCGGATTCACATCGGTGATTTCCAGCGCATAGGCCACCAATGAGCCCGCACCGGAACCACGACCTGGCCCCACCGGCACGCCATTGTTTTTTGCCCACTGAATAAAGTCCGCAACAATTAAAAAATAACCGGGAAAACCCATCCCATTAATCACATCCAGCTCAATGCGTAAACGTTCCAAATAACGTTGTTTGACGGTTGCTGCATCTTCCTCGGTGCGCTTTAAGACAATCGCCAAGCGTTTATCCAAGCCAATAAGCGATTGTTCGCGCAAGTAAACTTCGATGGGTTGACCATCCGGCGTTGGGAACTTCGGCAAAAAGACTTTGCCAAGTTGCAGTGATAAGTTACAACGCTTGGCAATTTCCACCGTATTTTGTAAGGCTTCTGGCAAGTCATCAAATAAAGATTGCATTTCTGATTCAGATTTTAAATACTGCTGTGGCGTATACGATCGTGCGCGACGTTTATCTGCCAAGACTTCACCCCGGTGGATGCAGACACGCGCTTCATGGGCCTCAAAATCATCCGCTGAAATAAACCGTACATCATTGGTCGCCACCAGCGGTGCGCCTGTTTTTCCCGCTAAGGTGACAATGGCTTGGTTGTATGCAGGCTCGTTGTCACGCTGCGTGCGCTGGATTTCCAGGTAAAAACGATTCGGAAAATGTTGTTGCCAATGTTGCAAACGTTTTTCAGCCAGGTCGGTTTTTTTTGCCAACAATGCATGACCAATATCACCAAAGCGCGCACCCGATAAAGCAATTAAGCCTTCGCTGTATTCAGCCACCCATTTTGCTTTGACGGTAGGCACACCTTGCTGCTGCCCTTCTCGGTAACCGCGAGAAATCAAACAGGCCAGGTTATGGTAGCCCGTTTGATTTTGGCATAACAAGGTCAGTAAAAAAGGATGCTTCGCATCTTGTGGATTGGGGATCCAAACATCTGCCCCGAAAATCGGTTTAACCCCGGCGCCCACACAAGCACGAAAAAATTTAACGGCGGAGAAAAGATTACCCGGATCGGTAATCGCCACAGCGCCCATCTCTTGCTCAGCACACGCAGCCGCTAAGGCTTTCACCCGCACCATGCCATCGACTAGGGCGAACTCAGAATGGACTCGTAAATGAACAAATGATGCTGTCATAGGATGCAAATAAAAAGGGCCAGTATTACTGGCCCTTAGTATACGCATTCTTAATACAATTGCTAAGCCTAGCCTGCGGCAAGCCTTGGCTGGAAAATCATTGCCTTGCTCAGCAAATCACCATCAGCCTGAACTTTTTCAGCAGCTGAAAGCGGTTGTTCACTGCCAAACAAAGTAAAATCCGCAGCGGTTGTATCAATCGCCTCATCTGCCTCTCCCTTAACCGTCAAGCGCATAGCTGTATCAAAGGGTGGGTTAAAGAATTTGCTAGCCGCACCCCCAACAGACATCGCATTCGGCGCCGCAGAGCTCACACCCTGGGATATTTGTGCAACAGTTTTTGCCGCCTGTGTATTGTTAAACATCAACGGTTTCACAAAGTTTACACTATCCGGACATTGACAGCCCATACCCTGCCCTTCTGCATTCAGCGCAGTTAAACCCAACAAGGTCACCGTAAAAAATGCTTTCATTACCTGGAACATCCGGAAGCCAACGTTAACACGTAACTCTCTCCAGAAAGTGTGGAATTGTTCTCTGACCACACGATCACCTAAAAGTAATTTCAGTAAATTCACACCTAAATCGTACACCGCATCAAAGAATGTCAAAATACAGAATATGTTAAACAAAGCATTAATCGGTGCAGACAGCCCCCAAACTAATACATCGGCTACCTTATTCGCTATTTGTTGTGCAGCGGCAGATTGACTCGTAAAGGCCCGTAAGAAGTTGGTTTTATACATCCCCGCACTGGCTGGTACAGAAATAATACCTAAGAACAGCGCACCACCGGTGAAAATACCATAAACCGTACAGAACATACCGTGCTGAATACGACGCAGACATTTTTCACGCTGAGTCAACTCATCAAAGAGAGGATATCTTGCACGCAGGGTAAATTCTTTTTTCCATTTGCCCCAGATCTTCTTTAATTTTCCCTCATTCACCAATTGGATACTTGCTGTCATAAACAAGCCGGCAACGGCAATACCGGTCGATACGGCAATTATTAACGCCAAGGCAATACCCAAAGCCGGTGGACACACCGCACCATGCAAAAACAAAAGACTGATGATGTGTGGAATACCCATGGTTACTGAAGTATTGGCAGTAAACGACATAAAGCCATAAACAATACCAAAACCGACACAGAAAGCAGCTGACGTACCTAAAGCGATAATGGGGGCCCAACCTGCTTTTTTATTCCCAGTCTCATCTCGACGCCAGCCATCTAAGCCCCATTGTCTTAAGGTGCTGAACAAACCACCATGGAATAGGAACAAGTTAATTAAGAAACCCGACAAACCAATCACCGGTGCTAACGGACTACCTGCCGCTAATACAGCGGGTAAAACACCTTCACCAATGGAGACAAAAATAACGGCAATCCAGCCAACTGGTGCCATCCAGTTCTTGTTCCAGCGACGACGTTTCTTCTCTTTATCAAAGGCGCCATCTTTTTCGTCACAGGCTACTGCCAACACGCTATTAGCAGGCACAACCGCATAAAGTCTTTTAGCATCAAACGCTTCGATAGCTTCTATTACGCCTTTACGTTCATTATACGCACCATTACTTGCCAATTTACGTAATTTCGCTAAATTAACAATCTGATCTGGCTGCCCCAAGGTCCGACGCAAATAATCAATGCGTGCTTTTAACCTTTTCAAAGTTGCTTTCGTTAGATTCAACGCGCTAAGCCGATCAAACACGGCATACAATGCCATCAGCATTGCCACATCATCAGAAATATCTGATGACTGTTTCTTAATGTCTGCCATCAAACGCGCTAATTGGCCCTTATAAACAAAATTATAATCTTTCTCAGCTTGCAGCAAGGTCGCGCGTAATGATTTTTTACTATCGCTCACACCCTTAATTAATGCTGCTTTATCGCTGTCGTCATTCAAACCATAAAACGTGGCACACTGTTGAACAGCATAAGCATTTGCTTTTGCTTTGATGGCATTCACCAACTCATCGCCGTTTACACACCAAGGAGATGAATTTAGCTTAAGCGGTGAACGGTTATAATGTTTGCGTAGATACTTCAAACGCTTTGCAACACTTTCACCAACATCTGCGCCTTGCTCAAAACTCTTTTTTAAGTCAGCAACATTATCTGCACTTAAGTTGTTGTCAGCACCTACCTGATCCAGGATGCTACAACCTTTGCCATTCAATGAAGCAGGTAAATTAGCATCGATATACAATGCTTTTTGTTGCAACATGCCATCAACATCGGTATACAAAAAGCCGGGTTGGCCCAATAAGGCACCTTGCCCCATTAAGGTTAATTCGCTGAAAACAGCCGCAGCCATTTTGTGTTGGTCCGCAGATAAATCTGCTGCCGAACTATGACGTGTGATAACACGTGCCTGAGCACCCTTATCAAGGTATTCTAAGGGAGATGCAACAAAAGATGCTGCACGACCGACAAAGCGGCCGGCACCACGGAACGCGCTATAAAGCTTATGTTTACGGGAACCCACGCGAACATTCTTAGAGAATGTGCTCGCCATAACAGCGCGCAAGGGTTTATCTTGAAATGCTTTTAGCGCCTCTACTGTTTGCGAAGCGTCTTTTGCTTTCGCACCTTTTGTTTGTAACTCAATATTTTCGTCTTTTTCGTCAGCCACGATACTATACTCCCGTGATTATTTTGATGTTTGAGCGGGGTCGTGAAACCTAGGCCCAACGCCTTATCCTTAGCGTACGCCTCAAACCTTAACAGATCCTTAAGAGCACTCTCCTCCGTGACGCTAGCGGCAATAAAGGATGGAAATCTTGTCGCCATCACCACGGAGGAAAGCACTCTTATTTAGAGAACCAAAGAACTTATCATTTTTTTATCGATTTGGCCAGCAATTTGCCGATTAATTCAGTGGTTTCCCTTAATACACCAGTAGTTTGCCAGGGTATAGCCTTAAAAAGTATCAGGGATTTTACGGAGTATATGGGCACCTAGCTGTCACCCCGGGCAACGACCCGGGGTCTCCTGATGCTTCTATCGAGTTTGCTAGCGTCCGAAGGAGGTCCCGCGTCAAGCGCGGGATGACAACCTCAAGGCCGGCATAACGTAGTGAAGCTGTCGCCGGGGGCAGAAGTGACAATAAAGCAATTAAGAGGCTTTCACCACGTAGCCTCGTTGCTGACTCAACTGCTCAACTGGTTTCGCGTCATTCGACCAATCATTATTGGATGATAACAGCACACTCATGCTCGCAATGCTTTCAAAGATATGACGCAAGTTTCTAGGTTGCGCCGATTGAGGTAGCGCATTAAGCAAACGTACGGCATCTTCAAGTATTGTCGAGCTGCATGCTTTCTCAATCCAAGCCGACACAGACTTACAATCTGTCAAGACATTTGTCAAGTAAAATTCGTTCAGCTCTGCAAAACAAGATTTACCCACATGCTTTTCAACTCGCAAGCGATCCAAAAGATTAAAAACTTGCATCCCAAGGTGCTCACGCAAATTCTTCAACAGCATCGTATTCTTACAACCCTCTTTCAGTTGCAAGGCCGTTGCATCCTTAAGAAGACGACTTAACATCACCATGGTGATGTCAAATAAACGACTCTTGCCGCTACGATTATGGGTTGTTTTTGCGTCGTCAGATAAGATCTGACCTTGTAGCTTAAGAATTTTTACAATCGCTTGCTGACAAATAGTCGCTGGCTTAGCCCTCTCATTTACCCGGGCTAGCCCAGAAAACAATTCATCCGCTTGTTTCTTACGCGCTTCATTAACAAACCACATCCCCGCATAACAATCTTTCTGCTCAGTGAAAAATCGTTTGTATTCGGTAATAAATTGCTGCTTGTCATTCAACCCGGCACGGCCACCTGGAATATCGCTCATCTGCAACGGCTTAGCAACAGCATTCACTTCTGCAACAATCGCTAACACACGCCTAAAATCACTCACATCCTGCGATCGGAACCAATTGGCTTTATGATCTTTCTTGTTTAAAGCGCCCAGTGCTTTATCCAATACACGCTTATATTGATCTACACAGGTATTAGAAAAATCCTCTTTACATAATACATCACACTCTGCAGTCACAGATTTCATTAAGAAAATACGCGCTGCCTGATCGCTGGCTGTGTCTTCTGCCGTATGTAGACCATCATGGATACTGGCAAGTGCTTTGTCTTCTTTCGACATGCGGTATAAAACAATCGCGGCGTCTAAATGTGCTTTTGTTTGTAAGGGTACTTCTTTTTTCCAAGCTGCCCATAACTGTTGAATTTGCTCGTCTGTTAATGCCGTCGAGGTATAACTAGCCATCACTTGCATGAATGTTACCGTTCTATCAGACAGCACCCATTGCTCATATTCATCTACCCGCATATTATGTTTGGCAAAGAATTTTATGCGGTCTGTTAGCGATGTTAACAGGTCGCCCAGGCTTTGTACCGGATCTTGGTCAGCTGCGTTGTACTGCCCCCACTGCACCCAAAGATGCTCAATTAACAATGGAGACAACTGACTACCGCGGTAGTCGCTCACGATACGCATAAAATCAAGCATCGATTTTGTCGGACGCTCTGTAGCGGCTAGGGTATAAAACGCCACCTGGAATCTTTGATCAAAGGCCGTCACAGCATCGATACCAGTAAGATGCGCTTCAACTTCTTGTGGGCTAGTTGCATCCACCAGCGCCTTGAAATTCTCCTGATTAAATGCAGCAATGCGCGGATGTTTTTTCGCTAATGTCGCGATATGCTGAACTTTCTCTGTCTTGTTACTCATGTCAACGTCAGCATCAAGCGCTTGCTTAAATGCGTTTCCAAAACGCGCGCTATGCACAGCATTATCGATAGTGCCACATGCCTCACTCATGGTGCAGAAGAGATTTTCAGCCTCTTGCGCGGCCAAAGGTTCAAATATGCTTTGCCATAATGCATATTCCGCTGAATCCATCGACTCCACATAAGTCGTCGTATTCTTCACAATATGTTGTGTATCAAGGAAGCGGACAAACGCCGTTGCCGCACGCTGAATACCGTTTAAACGCGTGATTGTTGCTTCGGTATTGGCGCCCTGCCCCACTGACCCAACTTCTCTTAGCAAATACGCGCTTGAAACATAAGGCGGCATACGCATCACCGAGGAAAACACCGCTGGATCGGGCAAGCCTTGCGCTTTACCTTGTCGTAACAACCAGCGAATAAGGTGTCCCTGCTCTTCTGTCTCTGTTACAACACGATCGGCGAAGAAATTAAGTAAGCTCAAACGCTGATCTGGCGAAAATTTCTCGACCTGTTGCATTGTTGGCCGCCAGCCGAAAGCAATCTGCTTAAACGCCAAACGAAGCAATGGCAGAAGCAAACGAGGATCCGCCTGAATCGCTTGCTTGTTGCGTTCATCAGCCAGGTAAGCATGCAATACTGGTGCACGCCTCGAAATATAATCTCGACGTTCATTTGCTGGATTTTCATCGCGCGCAATGAATGTCTTGTTGGCGATATCAGACAGCAAATGAATAAATTCATACGCATTCACATCATCAAAACAGGATAGCAATAACGCTGCCGATGGATGATCAAACAGAGCCAACCATGCCTCAGCAAAACCTTCTTTTATCCTGTTCCAATAGTGCGTGTGATGAATAAATACGGGCACAATATGTCGAACCATCTTCAAGAGGTGCACAGCATCTACATCAAGATTATGCTTAAAGTAAAGACGTGATACAGACATGACCGCAGAAAAAACATGTCCCCATTTCACCGGGTCAATACGCTCTCTTAGCGTATCCATCAGCTGATAAAATTCACGCACAACGCTCGCCAATCGTTTAGCCTGCGCTTCAGACAAGTCGCCCATCAGAATATATGTGAACCCTTGCGTAAGCCCTCTAGCAGAAACACGGTAACGTTTGTCATCCTTCAAGTCACTTAATGCCTCAAGCACTGGCTTATAATTTGGAATATCTCCCATTTGCTGGAACACCTGGAATAATGCAATGAGAGTAGATTTATCTCTCGCACCAAATATTGGCAAAGCCTCGTGAATTCCCCGAACAAAAGGACAATAAACATCTAAGATAGGCTGCATTTCTACACGATGCCGAGCCAATGTCCCTGCATGAGCTGAACTAACCCTCGCCACAGCACCACTACCTTGCTCTGTATAAGCTGGTACCTCGGGTACTGGCGTTGCGAAATAAGACCTCCAAGCAGTCCGAGCTGCCGTTTCGAACGTTGTGAACGACTGCGCGTCTTGAGACAAATAATGCTCCCAAGCCGTATCAATCGTATGACGACACCGTAACCACTGCTGCTGTATTGAAGAAGCATCACGAAGCTGCGGATTTTTCAACATGACTGATATCGCCGCCGCATAATACGCCACAATATGATCTTTCTGGCGAGTCGGCACATCAGTCAATAATTTTTGTTGATGATGATAACGTGCTGCGGCACGAACCTTGGCATAGGTTGTTTTTGCATTAGTATCTGCAGCATACGTAGTACCCTGCAGATCAATGTCCACAAGAGCTTGCGTTTCCCTGTAAATGTTTTGAAAATCAGGGTTCTCTTCTTGTGCCTCAAAGATTTTCATCAGCCGATTAATATCAACTATCTCACCATATTTGCCTTTTGCACCATTTCGCCCTTGGCGACCAAATTCTTGATCTCGGATCCGATCGTTACCCGCAATGTAAGTACGTACCACCGATAGACCATCCTCATGATCGGGCTTGATGTCTGACCCACGACCTAAACGCGCACTAAAGGTAATCGCGCCATTTTTACCCGCCAATGGCAATATATCTTTTTCTTTGATGTGACTGTCGTTTGTGTCGGCTATGATCTGATTGGCCCTGTCTTGGCGGTTAAGACTCTTCAGCTCAGCAACGACTGCTTGTGCTAAACGCTTGACCGCGCGATCATCTTCACAAGCAATGAGCATAGGCTGCTGTCTGTCAGCAATATAGCTGACCAGTGCAGTAACATGCGCCACTGAATCATTACAAAATGACAGCATGCCCAGTGTTGATTTTGACGGCAAGTGTTTTGGTAAAGCAACCACTTGCTTCACGCCATACATCGTTTTGAGATAGGTAACTTCATTCGCATCACCCGCGGTGCCGGTACACCCTTCAATTTTTTCGTAAGGCGTCTCTGGACCAAAAAATGCTTTCACGTTCGAGGATAACGCAATACGCGTTACCGGTTCGATAAAGAAATTTGGTACTTCACCAGATGCAGCCGCTTCCAAATTTAAGCGTGCATGTAAAAATTGATGCACCAAGTCACTGTAGGTAGAACCCTCCTGAACTTGATTGCTAATCAACACTTTTGCAAAACGTGTTTGCATGGGCTGCCCATTCAAGACTCGCGCTTCTTGTCTCACGGTGAAATGTACGCCATTTTCCAGGCGATGTGCTTTTCTCGCTGCAATCATCAGCTGAACCAACTGCTCATCACGCGCCTTTATTGCTATTTCATTGCCAGCAAGCGCAGGCATTAAGTATTCAGTCAAAAAAGCTGAGGTCGGCGAACAAGCCTTTGTGGCCGCTTGTAAAGCTTGGCACAAAGGTTCCAAATCAATATTCGACAGTGCTTCTTGGTCATGTAAACTTGTATTATCTTGATAGTATTGATAAACAATGCGATAAACCCAGGCATCCAAATTATAAAGCGCTGCATCACTGTCTTGGTGCGTATGATTAAACTGCGTTCTTTCATCCAACAACATGTGATCAACTTCATCAAGGAATGCAATACGCCGCGTTCGATCGCCCAAAATCACTGGCTTGTTATGCCATCCATGTTGCGCCAAATAAAGGTTAAAGTTACCCACCGTGGCGTAGTTTATCGCGCCAACTCCCTTGGACTGCTGATTGGTTTTATAATCTTCTTGCTTAGATTCTGTATTCAGATAGGCATGCGGAATAGCGAAGGCATCTAACACATGTTTGAATTCATCATGATCGCGCGATGACAAACTAACCTTCGCGCTAAACACATCCACCGTATAGCCCGACAAAGCCAAGAAAGCCGCGCGCATAATGGTAATAATACTTTTCCCTTCACCCGTTTTAACTTGGTGAACAAGGCTTTCTTTATCGTGAATCGCGGCATACAGCAATGCAAACACTTGGGTATGGTTCGCCCATTTTCCAGTTTTACGTAAAAGCATTTCTCGCATACACGCTAAGAGCATTGCTTTATCATGTCTGCCAACCGAATTAGCACGTCTAGTAATACCAGCATTCTCATGAATCTTGCTTTGCAATTCAGATAAAGATAGCGAAGACAACTTGTCTACTTTCGCCCTTGTATTCAAGTAATAAAGCAAATTCAATACGCTTGTTCGCTCAGCTTTTTCTATTGGACTTTCAAACTTTCTTTCTAGACCACCTAGAATTCTTAGGATATTCTCTTTATCTTCATTTGTGACAGAGTACGTACGTTTTGATGAGCCATCCTGCGTTGTTGCTTGCAGGACAGTTTCAAAGTGATGGATCCATGCCGTACTTTCTTGCGGTCGATCAGCAGGAATTTTAGCAGATATTTTGGCCAAATCAGTGACACTAGGAGAAGGTTCCGCCTTGTAATAATCAAAAATACCGCGAAATAAATTCTCATTCTCGTGAATCTTGCGCTTCAGGACCCGTGGAATATCACTGCAATACTTAGCGCCACAAGCAAGCAGCACAAGCATAGTCTTTTCCGGCTTCTTTTTAAGTTCTTCTAGCACCGCCTGAACATACGCCCCATTATCATTATCATTATCATTTTCACTTGTACTACGCTCAATCGCATCCGCAAAAATCATAAAAGCACGTTGGTAACGTTCATCCGCGCTGGCAAAAGCATGCACCCTCTCCAATACGCTATAACGCGACATTCCCTCAACCTTCGCATGTTGACTCAGCAGTTTCAACAAGATCACAAGTCTATCCATACATGATCGGCTGACACCCGCACCTCCAAATGCATTCACAATCTCTATTGCTTTCTGTGCGAACAGACTATCACCCGTCGAAAGACCCATGCGAATAAAGTCAGCGTAATAAACTGCAGGTAATTTACTTTTAAACAAGCGAAGAATAAACGCTTTCTTATCTGGCACTGCATGTGGTGTGAGCTGATGCAAATCGTCGCTCACTAGCGTTTTACTCGTATTAGGATGTGCTAGCAGCTCATTCAACAAGTGAGCTGGATAATGTTTATTGGTATCCTCGCCCAAACAACCTTTCAAATGCGCTAACCACTCATTAAGATGTGACACCGTGTAATAGCGAGACTTCCCATTCGTCAAGGCATGATCTAGTATCACGCCAAGCACTGGTCCTAAATCGTTAAAGTAAGCTTTGTTATCAATGAGAGATAAGGTCTGAATGAAAGGTCGTAACGCATCTTCTGCACTGCTCGCAATGGGTATCACCACGCGATTCAGTAATCTCTTAAATACTGCAGCGTTTTCGTCGCGGAAAGAATCCGCCACACGCCGAACAAAAACACCATGGGCGACTTCAATTTCGCGCGTTTCCAATACTCTATATGCCGCAAATTGTGCTTTAATATCACACCCTTTGGCAACCATCTCTGTAATAAAACCTTGGCGTGCCTTCGCGTCCAAACGTGGTATAGAAAGCACCGACGTTAATTTATTAACGTCTGGAAAATACGTCGAACTCAGCGGCGCCACCGACATCAATTGAGATTGAAGCCTCGTGGCTTCTATGCCGCTATCCCCGATGGAAATATTAACAATCTGATTTGGCCCCGACCACAACCAGGGATACAGGGTAAGTTGCGGCGCGAGTATAGACTCTTGCGTACCTAGCCACCCCAACAATTCGCTTAATGTGCTATTAGATTTACTTTGTTGCGTAAAGCAATCTGCTGCACGGCCACAAGCACTAAAAAATATCTGCTTCGTTCGCACGTTATTTGTCGATACAGCCTGATTAACGTCCGTACCTGCAGAATCCATTGCTTGTAATATCATGGGTAGTTGTGCAAAGCGTACGGTCAATGTGCCAGGTTTTAACTCAGTATCAAGATTGATGGCACGATTGAAGCTCATCACGGTAGCAGAAGGAATATCCTTAAATTGTTCAATGCATTCTGCCGTAAAAAAGTTAGCCACCTCTTGTGCGCGATCAACACCGCAGGCTAAAACAGCCAGCAAGGCACACCGCACCTGATATTCGTTTTCGCTGCCCAACGCTTGTAATGGTGCATGCATAAGGTCTAACTGTCGACGAAATAAGTCAAATGTCTCGGCATCTAGATGCAGGCGTAAATTGGCGAAACGTAGCATATCAAGCTTTTGTTGATCTGAATTTCGTGATGAAGTCAAAGGCCATTTTGGTACGTAACCACTATCGTTAGATACCTTGATCTTAGCTAAAAAATTATAGTCGAGGGCCGGATCCCAACCCACACTGCCTTGGTATTGCGCAGCATAATAAAGGCCGCCATGACGCCAATCAATCTGATCAAGATTATCGAGCACCCGCTGACGTGTCACCTCGCGATCAATCGTTTTTCCAAATTTTTTCAATACCTTGTGCAAGTGCTCAAGAAAAATGTTGGCATTAAAATCGGGGGTCTTATCAAGGTATCTCTTTAAGACTGCTTCGTCAAAATACAGATTTGCCCCATCCTTCTTGAAATAGTTCAGCAGTTTTTCATAGGCATACCATGATTCCTGATAAAGCACATGATTTTGGTGTCCAGCATATTTATCCAGCATAGCCCACCAAGCATTAGCATATTTTTTAGGGAGACTTTTTAGCACAGCCATGCTGCGCGTCATGGCATCTAACTCGTCTTTCTCTAAAAACTCAGACCAATTTTTTGAGCACGATAATACTGAGGATTTCCAAGTTAATAGGGCAGGCTCACCAAAAGTCGTGGCAATTTCCGCCGCAAGGGTTAAAAAAGTTTCTGCACCGCGGTTCTGCCCTTTTTCAGGCTGATATCGATTTAGCAATTGTCCAAAAGCTTTTAAATCCGCCTCGGTTTTAAAAAGAATATTAAACCATGCCTGTTGAAAACCTACGCACGCCTTCTGCACCCAAGGAAAGAAGGTGTCCGTTAAAAAGTTGCTGGGATTTTCATGAAAGAAAACTTCTTCTTCATCGCCATGGTAGGTACGTTGTTTGGCCAGCGTCAACTGTCCTTCTACCGTTAAATACTGCCATGCTTGAACCGCGGCCTCACCAGCAAAACCTATCTTTTTAAATTGCTGATAATCCCCAGCATATGCAAGGGCCTGCATTGGCTCATGCATTACCACGGTAAAAGGTAGACGTTTATCTGCAGAAAGTGCCAAACGATTACGCAAATCAGATCTTTCTTTATCTTCATCATATCCTAAGATATAGCCACGATCGTTAGAACGTCCTGTTCGGTATAAACGAAAGCCTGGCGGCAAATTTTCCAAAGAAAACCCCATGCGAAATAAGGACAAATCAGATGACATCCGCTGAATCGCTGCGGGTTCAATACGCGTAATGGTATGGACTTGATCGACAGGACTACCCGCCCAGCAACCGAATAAATCACTCAAATTTTCCGTACTTTCAACGCCAGAGTGCTGAAGGACGTCAGGTGATTGAGAAAAATGTTCCGCATAGCGTGCTTGAATATTATTTCGCGTCACCAAATCATCTAAAGACCCTAAATAGAGGGCAGTTTGTAATTCTTGCTCCTGTTCTTCTTGCTCTTGTTCTTGTTGCTGCTGTTGTTGCTGCTGTTGCTGACTAACTTCTTGTTGTAATTCCTGTTGTGTGGATAAAGTGCCCGATGCGCCATTGAAGCGGTACTGTGTATCCTCGTCAGACATTGGCTGAGGCTGATGCCATGTCGCATCTTGAAGCGCTAATACGGGAGGAAGCTCATCCCTCACGTACTTATCTAACATTTCGCGTTGTTTTGGTATTTTTTCATGTTGAAAAACACGTTGGTTATCTACAATCTTATTTTGAACCGCCATATAACGCTTTATATTATCACGCTGTAGACCGCTTTGCTTGGCTACCATCGCATCCCATTCAGGAATACATACTTGGATGCAAAGTGGCTTGGAACGATCGTTCGCTAAAGTTTCTAGGCTCTCTAAAAAGGGTTTCGCAGATTGACTCGTCACCGGCAACCCATAAAAATTAACGCGCTCAAGCTTTGCGTCAGCTCTATATCCATTGCTCAAGGTGCGGAGAAACCCACTCAATGCACGCTGGTTCTCGGCCTTTTGATAATATTGATTGGGGAAAACACATCTGAGGGACTGAAATAATTTTAATGGATTCGGCTCAGAAGCGCTGGATGGCCCAAGCACATCGGTCAAACTATTAATATAATCATTTGTTAAATCTCCTTCGGCACCGTTGAGATCAAACAACGCATTAATATCAGGCGCAGGCAGTGCATACTTAGCGGTTGCGGAAATATTCAAAGGTAATATCAATCTTGCCCGGAGTTGTTGTGAAAAAGCCTTCACCCCCTGTAAGCCCATTTGTGCTACTTGGAGTAAAGACCAGTGTAACTCCGTAATACCCGCTGGCTTTTCTTTGCGATCAAGACCCTTGAGCCATGCTGCATTTTGAGCAATCAGCTGATCTACCGCAGCATCATTCATCGCCGCCACTTCCGTGACGAATAAACGATAAATACGTGCACCTGCAACAGACCACAGCCTATCACCTTTGCGCGCATTGCATACGCCATGAATATCAGTGTCAGAATCTGCTGCATCCTTAACTGCAATCAGCCGATTCCGTGCAGTACAATGACGCATCGTTTGTATGGTCTTGAAATACATCGGCTGTGGATAATGGTCATGGAACACAACACTGTATAAGGACGCATTATTCTCCAACAGAAAATTAATCAGTGTCTGATACAATGGTTCCTTTGGTAGCGCCCGCCGAGAATTCACTGCCTCACAATGCAAATGAAGCGTTTTCAGCGAAAAATAATTCACAAGCGCTAAGCTGGCGAATAATGCCATGTGTGCAGCGGTTGGTTTGAGCTGTGGATAAATGATGTCCTGATGGGGGTGCACAGCCAGCTCATGCACCTTTGGCATATAATGAATCTTGTTATCATCAAAAAGGCGCACAAGTTGCGTGGAACATGCCCCTAATGAAAAATCTTCCGACAAATCAATGGGCATAGAACGCTCAACATCAAACGGGGCACGCCAAAGAAAAGTACGTTGAAGCAAGGGACTTTCTTTCTGTTCTTGCCTTTTCGCACCGTAGACATACCCACTATCCCCAGAACGAAGCTCAGGTGCAAAACAAGCTCGCCGAGCTTCTTCTGCTAATACAGGCGCGGGCACATACCGTCGAAAGGTGTTGATGTCCTTTGAGCCAGATAAAGCAGGCACAATCCGCCCTAACAGCACCGCATGCCATATAGCAGCTTTGTGCATGCTCTTCATATCATTCAAACATTGGTTCTCTTCCAGTAAGATGGATTGAATCGCTGCTTCCTGTAATGCTGGACATGCTTTTTTAAGTGCGTCAATAGCCGGCATTACCCCGGACATCTCCCCTTCATCCGTGTTAGGCCGATAAAACGTCCACTGATCTTTTGCATCTTTATGTAGTGCAAGCCACAATCCCCTCACATCAACCATCACAAAGCGCAGCGAATCCCATGCTGAATTTGACAAAGCCGCCAAATCACTACTAGGCATCACGGTTGCTTTAACATGTTGATGCAATTCAATAATAGGATAAAATAACGAGGCTTGCTTAGCGTGATCAGCCCACTGTTTATTCACATAACGCAGCATATCTCCAAAGGAATAAGAAGCATTCAAGACAGCATCCGTTGATGCTTTTTGCGACAGCTGTTCCAAGGGGAAAAGCGCGCCAAGCACCCCGGGATCACGAATAGCCTGTGAAAATAGAGAAATCGGCGCAGAGCGTATAATTGTTTCTATGTCTTTCTTCGGCATAGGCTCTATCGGCCGTGTGCTCCGAGGAATGCATTTCGCAAGCGCCTCGATGTCCTCACTCTCCCAGTCTTTTAACGAGCCCGATGGATTTTTCTCCGCCCACCTATCCAAATGAAAGCGAATATATTCTTGCATAAATGCGCACTGCAAATCCGTAGTAACCTGATCAGAAATCCAAGAATATTTATTAAGTAAGTCCAGTAAGCACACCTGTAACGCCATTTCCTTCGACAAGGCACGTACTTTTTCATCAAGCACCTTAAAATGATTGTTGAACTTATCGCTCCATTTCTTTTTAATCTTATTGCATGCTTCGGTTTTAGCTGTCCGCAGCTTATCCTCTAAACCCGAACTTAATCGATGAAAGTAAGCTCTCCCGTTTCTCATTGCCTCTATCTCTTTTCCATCATCCTCCTTCTCTGCTTCGCGTATTTTAGGCGCATATTCCTTGGCAAGACCTTGCTCTGCAGTAGAGATCTCCCTCTGAATTTCCTGATTGTACTTTGCGTGCCACTCATTTTCGTGCGCCTTTTCTAGCTGGGAAATCACCCCATTCACCGCATCATTACAATCTAGCATACCAGGCAAGCTCCTTATTATAGCTGTATCGAGAATATCTGTTGTGAAGCCATACTACTCAAGCAAGCTTAAGGGAATATTAAGCACAGCCAGTAAGCCACCACATATTTTGAGCAAATTTACACCACATCGAGATTTTTGTCAATAATTAACATTATTATCTAATAAGGTGACTAAAGTAAGCTTTTTTAAGGTAAACTGGCGGGATGAAAAAAACGACATTTATGATTGTGGCTGGAGAAGTCTCTGGCGATTTACTGGGTGCGGATTTAATCCGGGCATTGCGTACGCGTGTGCCTGATGCAGAATTCATTGGCGTCACTGGCGAGCAGATGCGAGCCGTGGGCTGCCATACCCTATTCTCTATGGAAGAAATAGCGGTCATGGGTTTTGTGGATGTCCTGAAGAATCTTCCCAGCTTACTAGCGCGCCGAAAACAAGTGTTACAGCACGCATTAAAAACCAAGCCCACCGTCTACATCGGCATTGATGCACCAGATTTCAATTTAGCGATTGAACAAAAATGTCGTCGAGCAGGTATCAAGACCGTGCACTATGTTAGCCCTAGTGTCTGGGCATGGCGCAAACAACGTATTCATCACATAAAAAAATGTGTGGATCTCATGTTAACGGTACTGCCATTTGAAACGGATATTTATCGTAAACACAATATTCCTGTTGAATTTGTTGGGCACCCTTTGGCAGATCAAATTCCTTTAGAAAGTAACAAAGTCGAGGCACGCCGCATTTTGGGCTTAGACGTTGATAAACCCGTACTCGCTATTTTACCAGGTAGTCGAGGCATGGAAATCAAACAATTAGGGCGTCAATTTGTCACGACAGCATTACGCTGCATGAAAGAAATGCCTGATTTACAGTGTGTTGCGCCCATGGTCAATGACAAATGTCGCTATGCTTTTATCGCAGAGCGCGGTCCCGTACCCATTAAATTAGTGCGACGACAAGCACGCACCATCATGGCTGCTGCTGATGTTGTTTTGTTAGCGTCCGGCACGGCTACCTTGGAAGCGATGCTAGTCAATCGCCCCATGGTTGTCGCTTACAAAATGCATACGATTAATTATTACATTTTAAGACTCTTAGTCAGGCTTAAATATATTTCATTACCTAACTTATTGGCTAACACGGACTTAGTCCCTGAATTTATTCAAAAAGAAGCCAGCACAAGAAATCTATCTGACGCCGTAATCGAGTATTTTGATCACCCCAGGCTCGCAACCAAATTAACGTGTCGCTTTCGTGCCATGCATGAAGAATTACAGCGCGGAGCAAGTGATCGCGCGGCAGAAGCGATTTTGAAACTCTGTTAGTCATTAAAATACACTTCTCTTAAAGACACTGAAATAATGATAGAGAGCGGTGGCGGGGTGTTTATCCAAAGCACCAGTTGACGAAGCACTGATACCCGGGTCGCAGTACGGGTACTGCGCTCGGGGTTACTCTCCAAGGTCTTGTCGGTTATATGGCCGTTGTACCTACAGAAAACTTGCGAATAAAGCAACGAGTGGCTGGTACTTTGGAAAACATGCCCCCCACCGCTACACAAAGATTGTTTCAATAGATGGAGACCCCGCATCAAGTGCGGGGTGACAAGGTTGTCAAGTACTCACTAGTATCTTCTTCAAAAAACTACGCCGATGGATGGGGAGTATACCGAACTGTTCTATAGCAGCGTAGTGGGCTTTTGTGGGATAGGCTTTATGGCGATCAAAGCCATATTCGGGATGCTGTTCATGCAATGCGTATAAATCACGATCTCGCGTCACTTTCGCAATGATGGATGCCGCGCTAATCGCCGGCTCCGTTAAATCCCCTTTAATAATCGCGCGTGACTCACAAGGTAAATCTGCCGGACAACGATTACCATCAATTAATGCGAGGTCGGGCGCAATCGTTAAGTTTGCCACTGCACGTTGCATAGCACGAAAGGTTGCCTGCAAAATATTAATTTCATCGATTTCTTGCGGCGTTGCATAACCCACCGCCCATGCCAATGCGTGTTCGGTGATCTGCGCATAGAGGGCTTCTCTACGTTTTTCAGACAGTTTTTTGGAATCGGTTAAGCCATCGATAGGATGATTAGGATCTAAAATCACAGCGCCTGCAACAACGGGACCCGCTAATGGTCCGCGCCCTGCTTCGTCGATGCCAACAATGATGGTCATAGGTAACATTCCTTGTTGTCAGTGTTAGTAGGAGATCCCGCATCAAGTTGTACGGACCGGGGACATAGGTAACAAACGTTCGAGGACATAGGTAACAGATTATGTCTCTAATATGCGTTTGCTGTAAAGGTTAATAGCGGTTCCTTTTTTAACCGATCTGAGCGCTACGTGACCTAGCCGCTGATGTCGATAATAGATATCTCGCATCGCATCTGACGCATTGCACCGTATGCCCACCTGCTTGCCTGCAAAGGGAATGCCAATAAAAATCTGTCTTCCATCCAGTGAAATACGACCG